>DCDB01000101.1 GCA_002316215.1 Lachnospiraceae bacterium UBA1066
ATTGCCAAGCCGATTGATCCTGCCCTGATGTTTGGCGTGCTTGACCGCTGGATGAATCAATAGATTAAAGACGCGCAGGTTTCTTTTGGCTGATCCGTGCGAGAAGATAGGCAAGCGCAAAGGCACTTCCCAGAATCAGGAAGCCCCATAAGAAAGACATATAAACGGGCTGCCGGTAAACCATCAAAAACGGGTACGGACCCGTAAGGACTTTAGCGAGATTCAGCAGGATGGCAGCAGACGCGTATACGGCAGTCGGGATGAGTGCGAAGCGTGCTGCTTTTCCAGGAGAGAGAGGTACGCGGTCGAAAATAAAGAAGGACAGTGCCGCCAGAACCGGGGAAAGCAGATGATGATAAAGAAACTCATTAGAAAAAAGCATCATCTGATATCCTTTTAAGCCGTTCATGGGAGCAAGTACTGCTGTGACCACCAGGAAAGTAACGGTGAGACAGCATACGGCCATATATTTTGCCATGACAGCAAAGACAGGCGGTTCCTTTCCGGAAATAAGTTTTCGGATCAGGAAAGCGGCATATAAAGTGCAGGCCAGCATCGCAAAAATGTTGCTGTCCACAGTATAATACGCAAACATGCTAAAAGACTGGTTCCGGAAGCCGATGGCTGTGCCTGTGGCGGAAAATGCTGCGACGGCCAGGTTCATCAGTATGGGAAAATACGGCTTTGACGCAGAAGCAGGTGATGAATTCGTTTTTTTTGTCATTTTTAAGTCCTCCGCAGTGTCCAAAGCAGTTTCAGGCGCTTATACTATTATATCCGTTTCTTTAAAAAAAGCGAGAACGTCTTATTTTTGCGATGCCGGATTGAATTTCTGAACAAAGAGATGCAGCAGGGGGAAAGGCACTGCCGCTTTATTAGCGATTGCTATTTTTAAGTTATAAAATTATAATGAAGCAGAAAGGAATGAGATTGAGGGAAAATAAAATGAAAAAAAAGCATCATTCGCTTATGCTTCTTCTTTTGGAACTGGCCGTTACGGTGTGCGTAGGAGTGATAGCGGTTTTTACAAGCCTTTCAACGATTCAGAGGGAATCGGATTCTTATTCCAAAGAGCTGCAGGCTGATTATAAGAACCTGGAAAAAAGGTATATCTCTGTCTTCAAGATGCTGACGATAGAGGTAAAGGAAGAAATTGAAAGAGATCCGACTTTTGAGGAAATGAACGCCTGGCTTCAGGCACGGAACGATGCCTTTAAGGACGCGGTCGGAGAAAATATTTTTGACGGTTTTGCCATGACTTATAAGGGCGGTTATGCGCATAGCTGGGATTACGGTGATTATTCGAATTATGATCCTGATACGCGTCCGTGGTACCAAAGAGCGAAGGAAGCGAACGGAGAGGTTGTAGCCGTGGCTCCCTATGTCACATATCTTGATGCGTCCTATCTTAATTCCGATCAATATATTGAGATGACCATTGCCCAGAAGTATAATGATGAAATTTCTTTTGACCTTGATCTAAAGACAGGGGACATTTCAGCACTTCTTAAAGACCGCAGCATGGAGTATACGAATGCCACGGCGGTGCTTTTTGACAGCAGCGGGTATATCCTGAGTACCAGTGACACAAAGCTTTATGCCCACAATGTTTATAAAAAAGACGATGTGATCACGGAGAGTCTTAGCAGCCAGTTTACGCGTTTTTCAAATAATCCGGGACATCTGAGCCTTTCGGATATAGACGGCCAGCCATACGTTACGTACGGAACGCGGGATCAGGACGGCAGTACGTACTGCTTGATGATTCCTTTCTGGAGTGTGTTCCTGCGCGACTTTATGCTGCTTTTCCTGTTCTCGGTTCTTTTGGTTTTTTTCGAGGCAGGTTCGTATTATAAGGGGAAACAGTTTTTGTCAGAGCTGAGTGAACGGGATAATTCGATCCTGCTTTCGCTTTCCCGCCATTACCAGGATGTTTTCATCGGCGATGCTGACCGCCGCGAAAATTATCCTGTAAAAACGGATGAACATTTTAAAGACCTGATTCGTTCCGGCTTCAGTGCGGATGAAGCGGCAAAACGGTTTGCGGATGCTTTTGTCAGAGAAGAATACCGCCGGGAATTTCTGGAAGCTATGTCTTTTGACACGGTTCTTGTGAAGCTTGCGGAAATGCCGGAGTATGCCGTTACCGTGCGTCTGGAGGACGGGCATTTTATTATGGTGCGTTTTATCCGGAGCGGAAATTTCGAAGAGACGCATGATTTCATTTTCACGATTGAAAATGTGGATGATGTCATGGAGCAGCAGGAGCAGATGAAGGCGGCATTAAATGAAGCCAATATGGCGACGGCGGCGAAATCGGAATTTCTTTCCCGCATGAGCCATGACATACGAACCCCGATGAACGGGATTATCGGCATGACGCGAATTGCGTCTGCCGAAGATAATCCGCCTGTGACGAAGGACTGCCTTAAGAAAATCGGAATTTCATCAAAATATCTTCTGGGACTTATCAATGATGTCCTGGATATGTCGAAAATTGAAAGCGGAAAGATCCAGCTTCATGCAGAGCCATATCCGGATTCAGAGTTTTATGAATACCTGAATTCGGTTTTCCGCCCGATGACACAGGCGAAAAAGCAGGAGCTGGTGATCAAAGGACAGTCGGACAGCCGGTATATTCCGGTTCTGGATAAGCTGAGGGTTGACCAGATTGTCTTTAACCTTCTGTCGAATGCTTCGAAGTATACGCCGGAGGGCGGAAAGATCGAATTTTTCAGGGAAGACCATGTGACTGACGGGAAAATGCAGATTACGATTTCGGTCCGGGACAACGGGATCGGCATGAGTGAAGAATTCCAAAAAAAGCTGTTTCAGCCGTTTGTCCAGGAAGACCGCGTGAGAACGATGGATACGGTGACGAACAGTTCCGGTCTCGGGCTTGCCATTGTCAGGAAACTTGTGGATCTCATGCAGGGCACCATTGATGTGGAAAGCTGCGAAGGAAAAGGGAGCACCTTTACGGTCCGTCTTGTCCGTGACTTTATCATAGCAGCCGATTATCATGCGGCCAAGGAAAAGGATCTTGCAGCGGAACATGTAAAGCTTGAAGGCCGGCGTGTGCTTGTGTTCGAGGATAATGCCATCAATCAGGAAATTGCCGCATCTATTGTCAAAAATCTGGGGGCAGAGGCTGAGATTGCGGAAAATGGGGCTGTGGGCGTGGAAAAGTTTGAAGTTTCGCCTTCCGGATATTATGACATAATTCTAATGGATATCCGTATGCCGCTTATGGACGGGTTCGAAGCGACAAGGCGGATCCGGAATCTGCCGCGCAGGGATGCAAAGAAGATCCCGATTATCGCGATGACGGCGGATGCCTTTGACGATGATGTCCGCAGATGCCTGGATGCGGGAATGAATGAACATATGGCAAAGCCTCTTGATCCGGGCGTGGTTTACAGGGGTCTGTCAAAATGGATCAGATGAAACAAAAAAGAAGCCGTAATCTGCAAGTATCGCTGAGTATAGGCATAACTTTCGCACGTTCATACCGGAAAGCTGCAGATGAAGCTAAAAAACAGGTGAAATATGGATAATTATGGTGTGCCTTCACAGAAAAAAACGGAGATGAAACCGTCCTGGGAAGTGCTTAGGCTGTCCCCGCTTTTTAAAGGAATTTCCAGGGATGAAGCGATTTCCCTGCTGCAGTGTCTGTCAGCCAGTGACAGATTTTTGAAAAAAGGCGAAACCGTTTTCCGGGAAGGAGATCCGGTTGATTCCATGGGAGTCGTCCTTACCGGCTGCGTCAGTATTGTCCGGGATAATTTCTGGGGAAACAGAAGTATTATTTCGAAAGTACTGCCGGGGAAGAGCTTCGGCGAATTTTACGCAGCTTCAGGAAAACCGATTTCGGTGACGGTGGAAGCTTTGATGCCGACATCGATCCTGCTTCTGAATATCCGGCGCGTCACCATGACCTGTCCGACAGCCTGTGCCGGTCACCTGAAGCTGGTCCGCAATCTTCTTTCGGTTATGGCGGAAAGGACGCTGGAGATAAATACCAAGCTGCTTCATGTCACGCAGAGAACGACCAGGCAGAAACTGCTCTCTTATCTTTCGGAGGTATCTTCTTCCTGCGGATCGGTTGTTTTCGATATTCCGTATAACAGGCAGGAACTTGCGGATTATCTTGGGCTCGACCGGAGCGCTATGTCGGCGGAACTGTCGCGGATGAAAAAAGACAGGCTTGTTTCATTTACTAGAAATCATTTCGAACTTTTGAGCGCAGCGGAAAAATAAGTAAGGGCCGGCTTTCCCGAAAGCGCTGCCTTTTGGACAGCCTGCCCGGCGGGAGTAATATGGACTTTATCGTATTTGACCTGGAATGGAATCAGTGCCCTTACGGCAAGGCACGGGAAAATGAAAAGCTGCCCTTTGAGATCATTGAAATCGGAGCGGTCAAGCTGAACGGGAAAAAAGAGATACTGGATACCTTCCATCAGCTTGTCCGGCCGGTCATTTACCGGAAGATGCATTTCCGCACGAAGGAAATTGTCAGCATAACGATGGAGGATCTGGAAAAAGGGAAGCTTTTTCACGATGCGGCGTCGGATTTTTTCAATTGGTGCGGCAGCGGCGTCCGCTTTTGTACGTGGGGGACGCTGGATCTGACGGAGTTGCAGCGGAACCTGGCTTATTACTACATGGAAAGCCTTCTGCCGGGGCCGGTACTTTATGAGGACGTCCAGAAGCTTTTTGCTCTGACCTATGAAACCCGCAAGGAAAGGAGGGCGCTGAATTATGCGACGGCCTTTCTTAAAATCGAGGAGAGCGGGGAGTTTCATCAGGCGCTGGAGGATG
>DCDB01000251.1 GCA_002316215.1 Lachnospiraceae bacterium UBA1066
TTCCGCCTCAGGGATTCCATGGCATATTTTCTTCAGCGCTTCGCGCAGAAACATATTCAGAAAATATTGCCCCGGAACCCCTGCGGCTGCTTTCCGGACAGCGTAAAAGAACGGACGAGATATCTGCGGCAAATTTATCGATAAAATGGATTTACAGGTAACCCGGCGTCCCGGAATAAATGCCCGGTGGTCAGGATTACCCGAAGTCAGAAAAGAACTTCAGAAGTACCTTCCCCCGCTTGCGCAGCAGTTGCACAGAAGGTTCAGCGCGCACATCGACAGGCACCAGCCGGTCGTTCCCATGGATCCGAAGCCGCCGTAGCTCTCATTTTTCTGCTGGTACCAGCTGCCGCCGGTCTGCAGCTGCCGCAGAAGATTGGCATACTGCTGGTTGCCCGGCTCCATATCCACTGCGCGCTTGGCGTAGCTCATGGCCGTCATATTGTTGCCGCTGCCCTGATTGGCCATCGCGGCGTAATAATACCAGCGGGCCGTGCGGTTTTCCTCCGCCGTCTGGTTCAGGGCATTGACTGCTTCCTGATAGTAGCCGGAGTTAATATAGTTCCGTGCGGCGCGCATCTCATTGCTTTCATCTTCCGATTCCTGCTGACGGCGTCCGTTGGAATACTGCTGCCACTGGTTAAAGAAATCGCCGAAGTTTCCAAAACCGCCGAAATCCGCATAGCCGCGGTCATCCTGATAATCTCCGTCACGGCTTTGATCATACTGCCCGCCGGAGTTCCCGTAGCCCGAACCGCCGGAACCGGAGCTCCCGTAGCCCGACCCGCCGTAACCCGAGCCGCCGTAACCATAACCGGAATTTCCGTAAGAAGAGCTCGTGCCGTACGGGCTGGTGCCCTTCTCCCGGGCATCGACAATCTGGCGGTACGCTTCCTGCACCTCCTTAAACTTTTCCTCAGCCATCTTCTGGTTATTCGGATTCTCATCCGGATGCCATTTCTTGCTGAGCTCCCGGTAGGCCTTCTTCAGTTCTGCATCCGATGCGTTCGGACTGATCCCGAGCACCTTGTAAGGATCAGCAATCATCTGCGCTCCTCTTTTTCTTCATCTCGTTTTTTGCGTACTGCCTCATATTTCGTCCAGACGCCGGAATAAATGATATTCCGCAGGATATCGACATCCTGCACAATCGGCAGCTTCTCAAATTCTTTTGCGCACTCCGACATCATCATAATCATCGTATTTTCCACAGTCGCGTCAAAATCCTTCTGCCCTAAGAGCGGCCTCCAGGGATTATATTCATTTTTCTTCAGATCCTTTTCAAGATCGTCAAAAGCATCCATGAGGTAAATGAATTTCCCAAGGTAAAAACCCATCCGACGAAGTTCGCGCGACCATTCGCCTTCTTCATAAACGAAAATCTCGCCAAGAAGCGTGCCCGTAAGCCCGGAAACCTTGTCCAGATCGTATTCCCCGGCATTTTCATACTCGTACAGGGACTGCAGGCATTCGCTCACGGCCTTGCTCTGCCTGGGGTAGCGCTCGCTTATCTTATGGGCGTCTTTTTCAAAGGCTTTCGCCAGGACGCGCGCCTTGCCGCTCTTCTCATCCCGCACGTCATCCAGCATTTTATAATAGGAAAGCAGGACGCCCATATCCGCGGCGTAGGCGCTGATATCATTAAAAACCATTTTCTGCTTTTTGAGCGGGTGAAGAATACAGCTGTGCTGTTCCCCGCAAAGGGGCTTCTCATATAGTCCGTTCAGAAGTATCACAAGAAACGTCATGTCATAGGTCAGCGTAAGCTGGCCCTGTTTGCCATGACGTTCGGAAAGAGTCCGGCACAGACCGCAGTAAAAGCTGCGGTAGCGGCGGTAATCCTTTATCTTAAGTTCCTCCTGATTGACTGTAACATAGCCGAACAAGGAAAGCCTCAGACCGTCCTTTCAAACTGCGTCTTGCATTTCGGGCAGGTAATACGGATATGGCCTTTACCCTTCGGTACGCGCACCTGCTGGCCGCAGGACGGACATTTAAAATACCGATAGGTCTTACGGTCGTTGAAGCGCCTCTTCCTGCCTCTGAAAAAACCTTTTACCTTATCTGAAATTTCGAGATACTTTTCATTTTCCGCCGAGCGTTTCGGGAAATTCTTGGAAAACATCCTGAAATAGCTGTAAATAATAAGCGCCACGACAATAATTTCAACAATAAAATTCCTCACGAAAAATGAAAGGATAATAAATGCAAAAGCGACCCAGAGGATAAATTTTGAATACTGATCCGAACCGTAGCGTCCGGTCATAAAACGGCGCAGGCCCTCGCCCATTCGATGGAAGAAATTACGTATACTGTTCATTTAGCGTCCTTCTTTCTTTCGGATTACTATAGCGCGAATGGTTTTCCATAGCAAGCATGCAAACCGATGCTTAATCAATTTTTTAGAAACGCGCTCCCGCGTTGCCGGTCCGGCATATTAAATGCCGGGAAGAAGAAAGATCCGGGAAGCAGCTCCCGTGCCGTAAAATATACCGCGCTACTTGAGATACGGCAGGAAGATGGTTGCAAGCCCGAGGAAAATGAAGAAACCGAGCGTGTCCGTCGCCGTTGTGAGGAGCACGGAAGATCCGAGCGCCGGATCCTGATGGCAGGCTTTCAGGAGAACCGGCACCAGGAAGCCGAAAATTCCGGCCACTACGAGGTTGCCGATCATAGCCATAAAGACGATAATCCCCAGGAAATAATTGCCGTAGATCAGCCAGCAGACAACGCCCGTAATGAAGCCGTTCGCCGCACCGTTGATCACGCCGACGGCAATTTCCTTCAGGAGAACCTTCCAGCAGTCCTTAAGATCTATTTCGCCCAGTGCCAGGGCCCGGACCATGATGGAGAGCGTCTGTGTTCCGGCATTTCCGCCCATGCCGGAAATGATGGTCATGACTGCGGAAAGGGCAACGACCTGCTCGATCGTCCCCTCAAAAATCTTAATCATATACGCGGCCAAAAAGGCCGTCATCAGATTGACAACCAGCCAGGGCAGACGCATTTTCACGGATTCAAAGACAGAAGTGTCAATACCTTCCTCTTTACTGACGCCGGCCATGGAGTACAGGTCTTCCGTATGCTCCTCGACGATGACATCGATGATATCGTCGGGGGTGATGATTCCCAGCATCGCGCCGCGCTTATTGACGACGGGCATGGCCTGAAGGTCGTATTTAGCGAAAATGTGCGAAACCTCTTCCTGGTCGACTTCCGGTTCGACGCGGATCGGGTCGTCTTCCATGATCTCGCCGAGCCTCGTGGCATTATCCGCAATCAGGATGTCACGCAGGTCAGCCGTACCGATCAGGAAGCGCTGTTCATTTAACACATAAATGGTTTCAATAACTTCCGTACGCGGGCCGATCTGCTTAATCTTCTGGATGGCTTCCTCAACCGTCAGCTTTTCCGAAAGGGCAATGTAGGCCGTCGTCATGATGCCGCCCGCAGAGTCCTCGGAATAGCCAAGAAGTTCATGCAGCGTCCGCTTATCGCCGCCGCTCATAAGAGAAAACAGCTGCTTTCGCCGGTCAATAGAAAGCGCCCCCAAAAGGTCGGCGACATTATCCTTCTGCATGTATTTGAAAATCTTAAGGACACGGCCGTTATCCAGGAACTTAATGATATGGTTCTGGACGTCTTCATCCGCCTGTTCAAGAATTTCGCCGATCTCTTCATCGGACATGAGGGCGTTCGTCTGCGAGATCTCTTCGTCATCGAAATCGTCCATCTCCTGGGCAAAATCGATAGGCTGATACTGGTCGTAGACTTTTTCCAGTTCGTTCTGATCCGATCGGGTCAGGGCATCCTTAAATTCGATTAGGCCCTGCTCGTCGAGCCGGGTGACATGGATGGCTTCATTTTCCGAATTTTCTTCCTTCAGTTTTTCTTCATCTTTCTCATCCGCCATATTCCTGACCTCCTCTCATACGTAAAATGCACGGCAAATCCGGCTAAAATGCAAGATTACATTCTCTGAAAAACCAAAAAGCTCATGCCTGCAGGAGAAATCATTTTACTTTGAAAAC
>DCDB01000369.1:0-5473 GCA_002316215.1 Lachnospiraceae bacterium UBA1066
CATGATGATAAGGCATCGGTGGATTCGCCGATGGATGAGGTTCTTAAGGATGCGGATGTCTGCCATCATGTCATGAACGACCTGAGTAAGGAAGTCAAGGAAAAAGAACGGATAAGGTATGAGAATCTGAGAAAGGAATTTGGATTTGAAAAATAAGCAGGACTAAAGAAAACTAAGGATGCCCGGTTGCGGCAGGAGGCGTAATTTGTTTCATTTCCGAAAGCGGAAAGCTTTCCGATGGGAAAATCAAGCCGCTTATACCGTAAGAGCAGCAATGACCATAAAGAGTAAGAGGCCGCCTAAAGAAACCGTCAGATTATTAAGTATAAGGCAGTCAGTCTTGAAATGAGACTGCTTTTAGAACTGGCGCAGCGGTAAAAAGGGAAAAAATGGCAGAAGAGGATAATAAAGCTTCAAATAGCAGACTAAGTATCAAGGGTGAGGAAGCCGGTATCTTTCGGGCTGTTGATGTTCTGGTCAGTAAAGAAAACAAAAAGCATACGGTTCCGGTTACAGGAAGCATGCGGCCGGATATTCCGGACAATGTGAAGCCGGGATGGCAGCGGATGCTGTCAATGACTGCGGATACTCTGGGGTTTTCATCAGGTTGTGTGATGGAAGTATCAGGAGACGGAATAAGGGTATTTCTTGTAAGCGGGGAAGAACGGGAAGGATATGCGCCCGGCTGTTTTTTTCCGTTTGGTTCGGGCAGCAGCAGCGAAACCGTTCTTGGACTTAACAGTTTCACTCTTCTTGATACAGAAGACGGCGGAAGCTATATCGGAATTCCGGTTCATTGGGACGACGGATCTTTTTTCGGGAGCATCTGTTTCCTGAACAGGGAAAAAATAACCGATCCGAAAGGGGTTTTGCCGCTGATTTCGGAAATCCGGGATTCCATGGAAAAAGATCTTGTGATCCTGTGTCTGCGTCAGAACCGGAACGAAGAATATAAAGACTATGCTAAGGCAATGGAAACAATTCTGCGGTTTTCACCGGGCGGAATTTTTTCTTATTCTGCGGAAGAGGATGATGAGTTTGCTTATATCAGCAGCAATATGCTCGCATTGCTCGGATACACAAAAGAAGAATTTACTGTAAAGTTCAATAACCGCTTTTCACAAATGGTATATGAAGAAGACCGTGCCCGCACTTTGAACGAAATTGTAAGCCAGATCCGTATCGGACCGTTTGACAGGGTCGAGTATCGTATTGAGAAGAAAGACGGATCACTTGCCTGGGTTCATGATGAAGGGCATATTGTTACTGATGAGTCGGGAAGAAAATGGTTTTATGTCGTGATTGTTGATATTACGGCGACAGTTCTTGAAAGCGAGAGAGAAAAAGAGAAGATCCGGCAGCAGGCGGAGCTTGAGAAAGTAAAGACGGAGGCGGAGCATGACAGACGGATACTGGATTCCATCCTGGACGGGATTTCAGTCCTGAGAATGGATGAAACAGGGCATCTTTCCGCCGACTATCTTAATATTTATGTTTATCAAATGCTTGGTTTTAATACGGACGGAGCGCCGCAGCGCGCGGAAGATGCAAAAGATACACCTTATGAAGCCCTGTTTACGGATGCTCTTACGCTGGTCCACCCGGATGATAAAGGCTATGTAAGAACGGAGTTTATTTCCCATAAAGATGACAAGACATTTACATTGAAGCCCTACAGAATGTATGGTAAAAGCGGAAGCTGTCATTGGATACTTGAGAGGGTGCGGGCCGGGAAATCTTCAGACGGAAGACGAATCTTCTATGGGGCATTTCATGATATTACAGAGGAAGTCAGTCTTCAGGCTCAGGTTCATGAACAGCTGGAAGTGGAAAAACAGCTCCGAAGAAAGGCGGATTCTTCAAATGAAGCAAAGTCGGATTTCCTTTCCAGAATCAGCCATGATATCCGGACGCCTCTGAACGGGATTATCGGGATGACTTATCTTGCAAAAGACGAGAAGAATCCGCCGAGGACTATGGAATATCTTTCGAAAATCGATACCTCTTCAAAGTTCCTGCTGGGCCTTATCAACGATGTACTTGATATGTCAAGAGTGGAAAGCAACCGTATCCGGCTGCATTTGGAGCCGTATCCGCTCAGCGAATTTAAAGATTATCTGGAAGCGGTTATAAGGCCGCTCTGCAGTGAAAAGGATCAGAAGTTCATCTTTGAAGAGGGCAGTGCGCAGACACAGTATGTGCCGCTGGCCGATAAGCTTAGAACAAATCAGATTTTTTTTAATCTTCTTTCAAATGCCGTTAAGTATACGCCGGAAGGAGGAAGCGTGACCTACCGGATCAGCGGCCGTATGACGGGGAAGGACAGAGTGGCTATTGACCATGAGATCATTGACAACGGAATCGGTATGAGCGAGTCTTTCCAAAAGGTTTTGTTTGAGCCGTTTTCGCAGGAAGGCCGGGACGATAATGCAGCGAACCGCGGAACAGGGCTTGGCCTTGCCATTGTAAAGAAATTAGTTGAACTGATGCACGGAAGTATTTCAGTTAAAAGCAGGCTTGGAGAGGGAACTGCCTTTAGGGTTCATCTGGAATTTGACGCAGTTCCTGCAGAATCTCTGAAGGAGAATGCGCGGGACGGCACATTATCGGAAAATGAAGAAAATGCCGTCCGGGGGAAGCATATCCTGATCTGTGAGGATCATCCCATGAATCAGGAAATTGTCAAAGCCCTTCTGGAAAAGTACGGAGCCATCGTTAAAGTTGCGGGTAACGGGGAACGCGGTGTCTATGCATTTTCAATGTCTCCGAATTATTATTACGACGTGATTCTGATGGATCTTCGGATGCCGGTAATGGATGGATTCGCTGCAGCCCGTACCATACGCGGTTTAAAACGGGCAGATGCGCTGACCATACCGATTTTTGCCATGTCGGCGGACGCCTTTACCGAAGATGTCCAAAAGTGTATGGACGCAGGCATGAACGGACATATCGCTAAACCTATTGAAGTCAGTATACTTTTCAAGACACTGGGTACAGTGTTGAAATAAAAAAATTAAGTAAAAAAGGAAGATATGTTGTAACAACAACATATCTTCCTTTTTGCTTATGCTATAGTTCGTATATCAAGTTGATAAAAGACTGACGGGAAGTTATACGGAGGCGTCTCATGAAAAGAAAGATTATCCATATTGACGAGGTAAAATGCAATGGCTGCGGCATCTGCGCAGAGGCCTGTCACGAAGGTGCAATCGGCATTGTTGAAGGAAAAGCAAAGCTATTAAGGGATGATTATTGTGACGGTATGGGAGATTGTCTTCCCGCCTGTCCGCAGGGTGCAATTACATTTACCGAACGGGAAGCGGATGCTTATGACAAAAAAGCGGCGGATGAAGAAAAAAAGGCTAAAGAAGCCGGTAAAGCGGAAAGAAATATTGTAACCGAAAATCAGAAGGAAGCAGAGGAAAAAGGAAGAATGGAAGAACATAAGAACAGTAATAACGAGTTTCAGGAGTTTCAAGGCTGCCCAGGACATCAGATTAAACAATTCGTAAGAGACGGCAGAAGCCAGGAATATCAGGCTGTCGCAAGCTGCGGTAAAGAAAGTACGGCGGCCGGAGAGGTTAATCCTTCGGAACTTATGCAGTGGCCTGTGGAGATTAAACTCGTACCGGTTAATGCTCCTTATTTCAGCGGAGCGAAGCTGCTGATTGCTGCAGATTGCACGGCGTATGCTTATGCAAGTTTTCACAGGGATTTTATGAAAGGAAGAATCACGGTTGTAGGCTGTCCTAAGCTGGACAGTGTTGATTACAGTGAGAAGCTGACAGATATTATAAGAGAAAACGATATAAAAAGCGTGACTGTTGTCCGTATGGAAGTACCGTGCTGCGGCGGACTCGAGCATGCTGCAATCACGGCCTTAAAGAACAGCGGAAAGTTTATTCCCTGGCAGGTTGTTACGATTTCTACGGATGGAAGAATCCTGAATTCATAACGAAGAGTGTTATTTTCGGACTTTTGAAGCCTGCATTAAAAAAAACACATTGCGTTGTTACAACAACGGAAACATCATAAAGATAATGTTATTATCCGGAAGTGAGCATTAGTTTGAAATTTAAAAATAAGAATATTCAGGAGGCAGCAGGATGGAGAATAAAATGTTTTGTTTTCAGTGCCAGGAAACAGCGGGATGTAAGGGGTGCACGGTATCCGGTGTGTGCGGAAAGAAACCGGAAGTTGCTGCCATGCAGGACCTTCTGGTTTATGTGACGAAAGGTATCTCTGCGGCTGCGGCACAGCTTCGCAAAGAGGGCAAAGAGGTTTCTGCAGAAGTTAATCATCTGGTAACAATTAACTTATTTACGACGATTACGAATGCAAACTTTGATAACGAGGCAATCATTGCCCGTATCAAGGAGACACTGGAAGAGAAGAATCAGCTGCTGGCACAGCTGGAGAATAAGGAAGGACTTCCCGAAGCTGCGCTTTGGAACGGCAGTGAGGATGAGTTTGCTGCAAAAGCTGCAAAAGCAGGCGTTTTGTCAACGGAAAATGAAGATATCCGCAGCCTTCGCGAATTGATTGTTTACGGCCTTAAAGGACTGTCTGCCTATACGAAGCACGCCAATGCGCTGTTGAAGGATGATCCGGAGACGGATGCCTTCATCCAGGAGGCACTTGCAAGGACGCTGGACGATTCACTGACCGTGGACGATCTTGTCGCGCTGACGCTGGAAACAGGAAAGTACGGCGTGAATGGCATGGCTCTTCTTGATAAAGCAAATACGGAGGCATATGGCAATCCTGAGGTCACAAAAGTCGATATCGGCGTAAGGAAAAATCCGGGCATCCTGGTTTCCGGACATGATCTGCGCGACCTGGAGCTTCTTCTGGAACAGACGCAGGGAACAGGAATAGACGTTTATACACACAGCGAGATGCTTCCGGCCCATTATTATCCGGCGTTTAAGAAGTACACGAATTTTGCCGGAAACTACGGCAATGCCTGGTGGAAGCAGAAAGAAGAGTTTGAAAGCTTTAACGGACCGATCCTTATGACAACGAACTGCATTGTTTCGCCTAAGGACAGCTACAAGGACCGGCTTTATACGACAGGTGCGGCCGGCTATCCGGGATGCAGGCATATTGACGGAGCTTACGGAGAAACCAAAGATTTTTCGGAGATCATCGAACAGGCGAAGAAGTGCCCGCCGCCGACAGAGATAGAGACAGGCGAAATTGTCGGAGGATTTGCGCATGAACAGGTTTTTGCCCTTGCGGATAAGGTTGTGGATGCGGTAAAGAGCGGAGCTATAAAGAAGTTTGTCGTTATGGCCGGCTGCGACGGACGTATGAAATCGAGGGAATATTACACAGAGTTCGCCAGGAAACTGCCAAAGGATACGGTAATACTGACGGCCGGATGCGCCAAATATAAATATAATAAGCTGCCGCTCGGCGACATCGGAGGAATTCCGCGTGTGCTTGATGCCGGACAGTGCAACGATTC
>DCDB01000369.1:5572-6194 GCA_002316215.1 Lachnospiraceae bacterium UBA1066
ATGCCGGACAGTGCAACGATTCCTATTCGCTGGCGCTTATTGCCCTCAAGCTTAAGGAAATCTTCGGGCTTGACGATATTAACCAGCTGCCGATTGTTTATAATATTGCATGGTATGAGCAAAAGGCGGTTATCGTTCTTCTGGCCCTTCTCTATCTTGGAGTCAAGAATATCCATCTGGGACCGACGCTTCCGGCATTTTTGTCCCCGAATGTAACGAAAGTACTGGTCGATAATTTCGGTATTGCCGGAATCGGTACTGCTGATGACGACATCAGGCTGTTTTTCGGAGAATAATTGTTTTTAAAGCCTTCCGGGCATCAGACCCGGAAGGCTTTTTTATGATTTTAATTTTGATCTTTTTTCAGAAGGATCTTTAGCCATGTTACGATATTCTAGTCGCAGATGCGAGGCAATGTCAACGCCGGACTTAAGATTTATCGATTTGCTGCATGATTAGGCAGCTTACCAGATATAGGTAATTAATCCCGGGTTTACGATGCCGACCAGGGTATACAGGGCTGCCAGGATGGTATAAAGGACGGCGAATTTTCTGTAGCGCAGGATGAAAGCCGGGATTTCCCGGAGAATTGCCGAAGGATAATAATAGCCGGCCGTGCGGC
>DCDB01000265.1:0-424 GCA_002316215.1 Lachnospiraceae bacterium UBA1066
TCTTCAGGACGGATGACGACGTCGATCGGCTTGTTCGTGCCGAAGCCCTTGTCGACACAGGGGAAAGGCATGCCGTCAATCGTAATCAGCTCATCGTGTACCATAACGGCCGGGAAGAGGTTGCTGTCGCCGATAAAGTCGGCTACGAAGGCATTTTCCGGTTCATTATAGATCTTTTCGGGAGATCCGGTCTGCTGGATATAGCCCTGGTTCATGACGACTATGGTATCCGACATTGTCAGAGCTTCCTGCTGGTCGTGCGTGACATAGACAAAGGTAATGCCGAGCTCGTTCTTTAAGCGGATAAGCTCGTACTGCATGTCCTGCCGGAGCTTAAGATCGAGCGCTCCTAAAGGTTCGTCCAGGAGCAGGACACGCGGCTCATTTACAATGGCGCGTGCGATGGCAATACGCTGCTGCTGAC
>DCDB01000265.1:527-33724 GCA_002316215.1 Lachnospiraceae bacterium UBA1066
TGGCGACGCGCTGCTGCTGACCTCCGGAGAGGGTCGCAGGCGAACGCTTCTCAAACCCCTCAAGATTGACGAGTTTTAAGGCGTACTTGATTTTGTCGCTAATATAAGACTGGGACTTCTTTTTGATTTTCAGGCCGAAGGCGATATTTTCAGCCACGGACATATGCGTAAAGAGGGCATAGTTCTGGAAAACCATGTTGAGCTGCCGCCTGTTAGGCGGAAGGTTCGTAATATCTTTGCCGTCAAAAATAACCCTGCCTTTATCCGGCATCTCAAAGCCGCCGAGGATTCGCAGCGAAGTTGTTTTTCCGCAGCCCGAAGGCCCGAGGAGCGTTACGAATTCATTTTCATGGATAACAAGGTCAAGGTCATCAAGAATAAGCTTATCACCAAATGATTTGGAGATGTTTTCAAGATGAATCAGTTCGTCTTTCATCGCTGGTCCCTCCCAAAAATCCGCAAATGTCGCGCCTGCTGCATTTTTTAATACAGGGATATTTTTTAGAAGAATAGGCACGCGGACTTATTATAACATCCTGTGTCAGGAAGTAAATGATTTATTTATCAGAATATCTTGACAATTCCGACAAAAGTGGTACACTATTAGCACTCGAACAGATGTAGTGCTAACAACAGAGCGGATGCAACTGACGGACTAAAAGGAAGCCGTTGCGCAAGATGCGTGTCAGGCGCAGGGGAAACCCAGGAGGTATACTATGGGAAACAATATGATTATTGCATTGTACGATGCCGTTATCCTGCCGGATGTGGATTACCGGATGAATATCGGATCTTTGAGTGCGGAAGAAAAAAGCCGCATAAAGATTGACGGAAATAAGGCGATTCTGCTTCCGCTTCGTGAAATGAAGGAACGCAGGGAGATACGGGCGCAGGATTTTTATCCGCTTGGTGTTGCAGCGGACATTATTGAAATTTCAGACAGCAAGATGGGAACAATCCTTCATGCCCATACCAGAGAAAAAGTGAAGGTGTACGATATCGCGACAGATTCCGGTGTCATCGAAGGCGAAGGACGCCCTGTAGATGAAATCATGGACATTACGATTGACGGTGAAAAGAAACTTCTGGACACGATGAAGAAGACGACGACAGAAGTCGCTTCCAATATCAGGGGCGGAAATTATGCCATTGAATACATAAAAAGCATCAAAACGGTAAATGAATTTGCGGCGGTTTTCGGGCAGTTCTTTGATATGAGCCCGGAGGAAAAGTATGCGCTTCTGGAGACGAATTCGTTCAAACAGAGGGGGCTGCTCATACATGAAGCCCTGATGCGCTTCAAGGGAACGATTGACCTCCAGGTGGATCTTGCCAACCGGGATGATCCGGAGGCGAATTCTTATAAGAAAGCGGCGATCCATAAGCAGATCGGGCTTCTTGAGAAGGAACTGGAGGAAATGGATCCTGACGAGAAGGCGGAAGAAGATGATTTCGAAAAGAAGATCGAAGCAGCCGGCATGCCGGAAGATGTAAAGAAGGAAGCACTGCGCGTTCTGCGCCGTTTTGAGCAGGAGCCGACAAACGGCGCCGAATATAACACGCTGTACGACTATCTGGATTTCATTACCCAGCTCAAATGGAAGCCGGAGGCGCCGGAGAAGATCGATCTGAAAAAAGCGAAGGCTATTCTCGACCGCGACCATTACGGGCTTGAGAAAGTTAAGGAAAGAATTCTCCAGCATCTTGCCGTCATGCAGCTGAACGGGAAGCAGAACGGTTCCATTCTCCTGCTCGTCGGCGCTCCCGGCACGGGCAAAACATCCATGGGCAAATGCATTGCCGAGGCGCTCGGACGAAAGTATGTCCGCATTTCCCTGGGCGGCATCCGGGACGAGGCGGAAATCCGCGGCCACCGCAGGACCTATATCGGCGCTCTTCCGGGACGTATTATGGAAGGCATCCGGCGCTCCGGCGCCATGGATCCGGTCGTGGTTCTTGACGAGGTGGACAAAATAAAAAGCAGTTTCGACGGCGACCCGTCGGCAGCTCTTTTGGAAGTCCTCGACCCGGAGCAGAATACGACTTTCACAGATCATTATGTCGATCTGCCGTATGATCTTTCCCACGTATTCTTCATTTGCACCGCAAATACCTGGGACACAATCCCGCAGCCGCTGCTTGACCGCATGGAAATGATCGAACTGCCGGGCTATACGCCGATTGAGCATTTTATGATTGCGAAAAAGCATCTGGTACCGCAGGCTTTAAACGAAACCGGGCTTACGGGCGACAGCTTAAGATTTACAGACGGCGCTCTGCGCAAGATCATTTCCGAATATACGATGGAAGCAGGCGTGCGCGGGCTTAAGAAGCAGATCCTTTCCATCTGCCGCAAAGCCGCTGTGAAAATTGTGGAAAATGAAAGGGACGCTGAAACCGGAAGAGATGCGGACAAGGCGAAAGACGCGAAAACGGCATCCGATACGGAAGAGGTAAAGACGGCCCCGATTGTTATTCGGGAGAAGGATGTCGAGGATTATCTCGGACACAAGAAAATCAGTCACGATAAGGTTTTAAAGGATAATCCGGCCGGCGTCGTAACGGGACTTGCCTGGACACAGGCAGGCGGTGAAATTCTCTTTATCGAATCCGTGGCCATGAACGGGACGGGGCAGGTCCATCTTACCGGGCAGATCGGAGATGTCATGAAGGAGTCCGCGGAAACGGCGGTCAGCCTTGTAAAGAGCACTTTCTTAAACGGCGGTCTCGATTTCAAGGACAAGGATATCCATATCCATATTCCGGAAGGCGCGGTGCCGAAAGACGGGCCGTCGGCCGGAATCACGATGTTTACGGCTGTGACGTCGCTTGTGACCGGCATTCCGGTCAGCCCGTACCTGGCTATGACCGGCGAAATCTCACTTCGCGGCCAGGTGCTGCCGATCGGCGGGCTGCCCGAGAAGCTTATGGCGGCCGAACGCGCCGGCATCCGCAAGGTTCTGATTCCGAAAGAAAACGTGCGCGACCTCGAAGACGTTCCGGAAGAAATCCGCGGAAAGCTGGAGATCGTTCCTGTCCAGACGGTACAGGAGGTCATAAGACAGGCCCTGCATATCCGTCTGCCGGAACGGGACACCCATCCCTTTGCGGCAGGGGGTGCTTCTGCAGCAGGAGCCGGAGCAGGAGCCGGAGCAGGAGCGCAGAGCTTTTGAACGGAAAATAAATGGAGCGGATTAACGCGGTGACGCGTTAATCCGCTCCATTTTGTTCCGCCCCGACTGAAAAAAGCATAGACGCATACTTCTAAATAGTGTAAAATATTCCAATGTGGCCACGAGAAAGAGTGGTTGCCAGAAAAAATGAAAGGATGGCATACAATCTATGCGTTCAAGCGGTATCTTATGCCCGATTTCATCGCTTTCTTCAAGATACGGAATCGGCTGTCTCTCGAAGGAGGCTTATGACTTTGTTGATTTTCTGAAGGAATCAGGACAGACCTATTGGCAGATCCTGCCGTTTGGCCCGACCGGTTTCGGCGATTCTCCTTATCAGAGTTTTTCAACTTTCGCAGGAAATCCGTATTTTATCTGCCTGGAAAGCCTGATTGACGACGGGCTTCTTAAAAAAGAAGAATGTGATGCGGCGGATTTCGGAAATGATCCTAAGGATGTTGATTATGGTAAGCTTTATATGAACCGCTATCCTCTGCTCAAACTTGCCAGTGAACGCTTTTTTGAGAAGCCGGATGAAGAATATGCGTCTTTTATCAATGAAAATGCCGACTGGCTTGAGGATTACGGCCTTTATATGGCGGTTAAGCAGGATAACGGCGGAAGAAGCTGGCTGGAATGGGAAGATGATTTCAGGCTGCGGAAGCCGGAAGTCCTTGAGAAGGAAAAAGAGAAACTCGGGGATGAAATCAAATTCGTTTATTTTCAGCAGTATATGTTCTTTAAGCAGTGGAAGAAATTCCATATTTATACAAAGAAGCAGGGAATAAAAATCATCGGCGATATTCCTTTTTATGTGGCGAGCGACAGCGCCGATACCTGGGCAAATCCGGAGCTTTTCCAGTTTGATGCCGACAGGATGCCCTCTGCGGTGGCCGGATGTCCGCCGGATGCTTTTTCGGCCGATGGCCAGCTTTGGGGAAATCCTCTTTATAACTGGGATTATCTGAAGGAGACGCGTTACGAGTGGTGGGTCCGGCGCATTTCGCATGCACTCGAAATCTGCGATGTCCTGCGCGTCGATCATTTCCGCGCCTTTGACGAATATTATTCCATTCCTTACGGAGACAAAACAGCCGTGAACGGCAAATGGAAGAAAGGACCGGGAATAGGCCTCTTTCATGCGGTGAGGGAAAAACTCGGGGAAGTGCAGATTATTGCAGAAGACCTCGGCTACATTACCGAAAGCGTACGGGAACTGGTAAAGGAGACTGGGTATCCGAGCATGAAGGTTCTCCAGTTTGCCTTTGACGGTTCGGAAAAGAGTGAATACCTTCCGTATAACTGCACGAAGAATGCGGTGATTTATACCGGAACACATGACAATGAAACGACACGCGGCTGGTTCGAAGACACCAGCGACCATGACCGTGATTTTGCGCGGCGCTACATGAATTCCATGCACAGTGACGCCGGCGGTTTTGTATGGGGATTTATCCGGCTGGCGCAGGCTTCCGTCTGCGATACCTGTATTGTTCCGATCCAGGACTATCTGGTAAAGGGAAATGAAGCCCGCATTAATTTTCCGTCCACAACCGGAACGAACTGGCGCTGGCGGCTGGTTCCCAACGAACTTTCATCCGCTCTTGCCGCAAGCATTTTTGACATGACGCAGGTTTACGGACGCCTTCCGGTACCGGAAACTCCGGAAACCGATGAAGATGAAGCGGAAAGCGGAAGTGAAGCGGAAAGCGAAAAGTAAACGCAAAGCAGAAGTAAAACAAAGCATAAGAAAAAAGTAAAAGCGGAAGCGAAAAGTAATATGCCATAACGGCGGATTCTTGGATACCGGGAGAAAAGCAACGGTTTTAATACGCCGGGGCGTGAACTTTAGCTGTGAAAGAATGCGATAAATATGAGAAGACGCCTGTATGAGATTGTCCATAACACAAACCGGAAGGATAAGCCGGGATATATTTATACGATTATTATCGTAACGGCTTCCATTACCTCGATACTCCCGATCTGTTTCAAAGTGCAGCCGTTCTGGATGCCGAGGGTAGAGCTTTATTCCGTCTACATCCTGTTTTTTGACTATGTTTTCCGATGGATGACTTATGATTATGCCTGCGGAAAGAGCGCTCCCAAGGCTTTTCTTTTGTACCCCCTTATGCCGCTTACCATCCTGAATTTTATATCACTGCTTCCGACTCTCGGGATCCTGGGATCGCAGTTTCTTGTACTGCGTCTTTTCCGTGTCACTACGATTGCGCATTACTCCAAGAGCATGACGTATATCGCCAATGTGTTCCGAAAGGAGAAGGATACGCTTCTTTCCGTGCTGTATATTGCCATTGCTTACATCTTTGTCTCAGCTCTTGTTATGTTCGCCTGCGAACCGCAGAGCTTTGATGATTTCTTTGAAGCCCTGTACTGGGCGACCACAGCCCTTACGACGGTCGGTTACGGCGATGTTTCGCCGGTGACGGTCATCGGTCGGCTGGTCAGCATGGTTTCGTCGCTGTTCGGGATTGCAGTCATCGCTCTCCCCGCCGGCATTGTGACTGCCGGCTTCGTTCAGGAGATTGACGCGGCCAAGGCGGCGAAAAACGCGGAAATTCTGGCGGATAAGCAGCAGCATCAGGTATATCAGGAAGATGAATTGACGGACAGCCAGTCACAGGAAAACAGACAGCCAGCCTGTAAGCCGCAGGAAAATGGATATGCGGACAGTAAGCCGCAGGAAAATGAATATGCGGACAGTAAGTCACAGGAAAATGGATATGCGGACAGTAAGTCACAGGAAGATGAACAGACTGCCAGTAAGTCACAGAAGAATGAACGGACAGCCGGCGGGGTGCAGGAGGTAAAGGGCGATGACTGAGAAAAAACGCTATATCATCGTCATGATCTTCTGTGTTGCCATGGATGTCGGTTTAAGGGACGCCTCCCGCAGTCTGCCACTCTGGCTTGATACGACAGGGACGATGCTGGCCGCCATTATTCTTGAACCGACGGCAGCCCTTATTGTCGGACTGGTTAATAATTTCTGCGCTGCACTTCTATGGAACGGACCGACTGAAATCCTTTATTTTGCCTCAAGTGCGGCACTGGCTCTTATCGTAAGCCTCTATATGGTTAAAGACAGACGCCCGCAGATAAAGAAGATCATTCCCAGTTACTTCATATGCGCTTTCTCTATGACGATGATCTCGCTTGTTGTCACGACGGTGCGTTTCGGCTTTGATACTTCGAAATGGAACGGTATTGCCTTTCGACTCGGAGACGGTCCTTTGAGTGCGGCTGCAGGAACGCTGCTGACCGAATTCCTGGATCTCGGCGCTACATTTGCCATTGTATTTTTGGTATATCTTATTTTACCGGGGAGCCTGAAACGGAAGGCGGAAGCAGCACCGGTCAGCCGAAAAGCGTCCGGCGACGCCTTAAGCGCTGTCGGGCAGGCGAACCGCGAAACGGCCGGCGACGTACCGGACACCGTCGGGCAGGCCAGCCGGGCAGCCGTTGGCGATGCCTTAAACGCTGTCGGGCAGATTAACCGGACAGCAGCCGGACAGAAGGAAGATACGCAGAAAGAAGCTGCGGACAGCCGGCCGGATGAGAAAAGACCCGGAAACGGAGGAGACGTATGAGTTATGCAGATAATGTCTTTATCGGCATGTGCAAAGATATCCTGGAAAATGGCACGGATACGCGCGGCGAGAAGGTCCGCCCGCATTGGGAGGACGGAACACCGGCATATACAATTAAGAAGTTCGGAGTCGTGAACCGTTATGACCTGAGGAAAGAATTTCCGGCCATTACGCTTAGGCGGACGGCGCTCAAATCCGCGATGGACGAAATCCTGTGGATATGGCAGAAAAAGTCCAATAATATACATGACCTGAATTCCCATATCTGGGACGAATGGGCGGATGAAAGCGGCTCGATCGGCAAGGCCTACGGCTACCAGATGGGCGTGAAGCATATTTACCGCGAAGGTTCTTTTGATCAGACAGACCGCGTCCTCTACGACCTGAAGAACAACCCTTTCAGCCGCAGGATTATGACGAATTTATACAATCATCATGACTTAAATGAAATGGCGCTCTATCCGTGCGCCTGGTCGGTGACTTTCAATGTGACGAATCACGAAGGAGACGGAAAGCTTACGCTGAACGCCGTCCTGAACCAGCGTTCTTCGGACGTTCTTGCGGCGAATAACTGGAACGTCTGTCAGTATGCAATCCTGCTTATGATGTTTGCCCAGGTTTCCGGCATGATTCCCGGGGAGCTTCTGCATGTCATAGCCGATGCGCATATTTATGACCGGCATGAGCCGGTTATCCGTGAGCTCATCGCCCGTCCGACCTATCCGGCGCCGAAGGTAACCCTGAACCCGGATATAAAAGATTTTTACGAATTTACGACAGATGACCTGATCGTTGAGAACTATCAGCACGGCGAGCAGATTAAGAATATTCCTATCGCTGTTTAAAAATGCAGTCCGCAAAAAGACTTTAAGAAGTCCTGAGCGGCCTGCGAAGTGATTACAGGCACGGATGAAGGAGAAAAAATGAACTGTATCGTTGCAGCAGACAGAAACTGGGGAATCGGAAAGAGCGGAAAACTCCTCGTTTCGATTCCTGAAGATATGAAATTCTTCCGGAAGATGACGACCGGCAAAACCGTTATCTGCGGGCGTAAGACACTGGAATCTTTTCCGGGGGGAAAGCCCCTGCCGAACCGCCGGAATATCATTTTAACGCATCAGAAAGATTTTGCGGTCCCGGGAGCGCTCGTCGTCCACACGCCGGAAGAAGCGATGAAGGCAGCGGCGGATGAAAAGCCGGAGGATGTTTTTGTCATCGGCGGGGCTTCCGTCTACAAGCAGCTATTGCCTTACTGCGATACCGCTTATGTGACGAAAATTGATTATGCTTACGAAGCAGACGCGTATTTCCCGGATCTCGACCTTGCGCCGGAATGGAAAATGTCCGTCCGGGGAGAAGAACAGACCTGCTTCGATCTCATTTATGAATTTGATACCTACGAAAGAGCATGACACAGATGTGAAAAGCCCGCGCAGCTCCTGCCGAAGGGAAAAGTCCGGACGTAAAGATAGTGCGGAGAGGATGTTTCATTATCATAGCTTTGGGATTAATACAAGGATTTGAAAAAGTCTCAGGAGGCATCCATGTACAGAGAGCATACGAAAGAAATCCATATAGGGAACAGAGTGATCGGCGGCGGGAACCCTATCCTCATCCAATCAATGACCAATACGAAGACGGAGGATGCCGATGCGACAATCGCGCAGATTCTGGAGCTGGAAAATGCGGGCTGCGATATTATCCGCTGTGCGGTTCCTACTATGGAGGCTGCGGAAGCGCTCCCGCGCATCAAGGCCGGCATCCACATTCCGCTGGTAGCAGATATCCATTTTGATTACCGGCTGGCGCTGGCCGCAATTAAAAACGGCGCCGATAAGATCCGCATTAACCCCGGCAATATCGGAAGCACCGGGCGGATTAAAGCCGTGGTCGATCTGGCAAAAGAGCGTCAGATCCCCATCCGCGTCGGTGTCAATTCCGGTTCGCTGGAAAAAGAGATCATAGCCAGATACGGCCGTGTCACGGCCGAAGGCCTGGTGGAAAGCGCTCTTGACAAAGTGCGGATCATAGAGGATCTCGGCTATGACAACCTTGTAATCAGCATCAAATCGTCCGATGTCCTGATGTGTGCAAAGGCTCATGAGCTGATCGCAAAGCAGACGGATTATCCGCTGCATGTCGGCATTACGGAATCAGGAACTCTTTATTCCGGAAACATCAAATCGGCTGTCGGACTCGGCATCATCCTTTATGAAGGAATAGGAGATACGATCCGCGTATCCCTGACCGGAAATCCCGTCGAGGAAGTGCGCTCCGCACGTCTCATTTTAAAGACGCTCGGTTTAAAAAGAGGCTTTATCGAAGTGGTTTCCTGCCCGACCTGCGGAAGGACGCAGATTGACCTCATCGGGCTTGCCAACCAGGTGGAGAATATGGTCCGCGGCATTCCGCTGGATCTTAAAGTTGCCGTCATGGGCTGCGTCGTCAACGGCCCGGGAGAAGCGGCGGAAGCGGATCTCGGAATTGCCGGCGGCCTGCACGAAGGCCTGCTGATAAAACACGGGGAAATAATTAAAAAAGTTCCTGAGGATCAGCTGCTCGGGGCGCTGAAGGAGGAGCTGGATCACTGGGGTGAGGCATAAGGCGGTTAAATGAACAAAACGATAGATTTTACGGAAGCTTTTCCGGGCCTCGTCTTAAGTCCGGAGCTGACAGAGCTTGTAGACCTGATCATGGTCGACCGGATTACACTGAATCAGGCAAAAAACCGGATGCATGTCTATGTTACGGCCTGCAACTGGATTAAAAAACAATATATCTATGAGCTGGAAGACGCTATCGCCTCCCAGATCTTTTCAAATGCAGCCATGGAAGTCAAGGTCGTCGAACATTTTCGCCTGACTTCTTCTTATAATCTTCAGAACTTTTATAAGGTCTACAGGCCAAGTATCCTTCTTGAACTTAAAGAGGTGAGCCCGCTTCTGCACCAGACCTTTCTGCATGTACAAATGCGTTTTCCAGACGAAAATACCGTTTATGCCGCCATTCCCGACAGCATTATTTCGGAAGGGCGCAAGGATGAACTGACGGACTTTTTAGGGAAAATCTTCTGCGACCGCGCCGGCTTTAAAGGCGTGAACGTCGTGACGGAATTTTATAACGAGGAAAATAACGACATTTTCGCGGCGGACGACGAGCGGATCCGAAGCCGTGTCCATGATATTGTAAAAAAGAATTCGGAACGCAAAGAGCAGCATACAGAAGAAGTAAAAAAGCTTCCGACGGCTTCTGAGAAACACTACAAGCAGCAAAAGGCTTTCGCTTCCAACGATCCGGACGTTATTCTGGGGAAGAATTTTGAAGACGAGCCGACAGAGATCTCTTCGCTCGGAGAGGATCCCCATGAAGTTACGGTGCGCGGCGAAGTTTTCCAGACAGAGGAAAGAGAGACACGGAACGGGAAAATCATTTTCAATATTTCTGTGACGGACTATACGGACAGTATCCGCGTCAAGCTGTGGGTGCTTCCGGAAGAGAAGGCGGCTTACGAAGCGACTTTTAAAAACGGCAGCTGTTTTCTTATCAAGGGTATGATGGATTTTGATCCTTTTGATAAGGAGACCATGATAAAAACAGCATATGCCATCAAGAAAACGCCGTCTTTCCGAAGCGCCAGATCGGACAATGCATCTGAAAAGCGCGTCGAGCTTCACTGCCATACGAAGATGTCGGATATGGACGGAGTGTCTTCGGCCGGCGATATTTTAAAACAGGTCTATAATTTCGGGCAGAAAGCGATTGCCATCACAGATCACGGCGTCGTGCAGGCCTTCCCGGAGGCGCTTCATACCTTTGGAGACAAGCACGGCATTCCCAAGGATGCTGACCTGAAGGTTATTTACGGGATGGAGGCTTATCTTGTTGACGATACGAAGAGCCTCGTAAACGGTCCCATGACGAAATCCGTGAAAGATCCTATTGTCATTTTTTCTACAGTGACAACCGGACGCAGTCCGTTTATGCACGACATTATTGAGATTGCCGCCGTCCGGATTGAGGACGGAAAGCTTGCGGAAGAATATTCGACGCTGGTCAATCCGGGAAAGCCGATACCATTCTCCATTGATAAAGAGACCGGTATTTCTGATGAACAGGTAAAGAATGCGCCGGATCTTAAAAAGGCCATGGAAGAATTTCTCCTCTTTGCCGGGGACTGTCCCCTGGCAGCTTACGATGCGGATTATGAAATGAATTTCATCAGGGCGGCCTGTGAAAAATACTCTCTCGCCGTTCCTGCGACCTATATTGATATTCCGGCCGTCATACGGTATCTGATGCCGAACATCGGCAAGATCCGTTTCGACCGTCTTGCGAAAACGCTGAAAGTCCCCTGCGAGAATACGCTCCGGGCTTATCCGCGTGCGCGGTGCATGGCTTATGTGTATCTGCAGATCCTGGATGTCTGCAAGAAAGACGACATCCGGACGCTGCGCGAGCTGAACCGCAAAGGAAAGGTTTCCGAGGACCGTATCCGGAATCTGCCTTATTACCATGCGATCATCCTTGTACGCAATGAAACCGGGCGCCGCAATCTTTACAAGCTGGTTTCCGAGTCGCATCTTACTTATTATAAAACCAGGCCCAGGATTCCGAAGAGCCTTCTTTCTGAGAACAGGAACGGCCTGCTGCTCGGAACCGCCTGCTCTGCCGGGGAACTTTATCAGGCGCTCCTTAATGGGGGAACGGATGCGGAAATAGCGAAAATAATTGATTTTTACGATTATCTTGAAATCCAGCCGATCGGCAACAATGCTTATCTCTTAAGAGAGCCGCAGTACGGTATTACGGATGCTGAAGGCCTGCGCGAGATGGACAGGAAAATCGTCAAGCTGGGCGAGCAGTTCCACAAACTGGTTGCAGCGACCTGTGACGTTCATTTCCTGAATCCTGAGGATGAAATCTACCGCAGGATCATCCAGGTGGGGCATGGCTTCAAAGATGAGCCCCAGGCGCCCCTGTTTCTTCGGACGACGGAAGAAATGCTGGATGAATTCCGCTTCCTCGGGGAGGAAAAATGCCGCGAGGTCGTCATAACGAATACCAATAAGATTGCCGGTATGATCGAGAAAATTTCTCCGATCTACCCTGATAAATGTCCGCCGGAGATTCCGCATTCAGAGGAAAATCTCGAGAAAATGTGCTACGACCATGCCCGCGAGATTTACGGCGATCCGCTTCCGGCCCCGGTAGAGGAGCGCCTTAAGAAGGAGCTTGTTCCGATTAATAAAAACGGTTATTCCGTTATGTATATCATTGCGCAGGAGCTTGTCGCGAAGTCCATGTCGGACGGCTATCTTGTCGGTTCCCGCGGCTCTGTCGGCTCATCCTTTGTCGCAACGATGGCCAAGATCACAGAGGTCAATCCTCTTCCGCCGCATTATTACTGCCCGAAGTGCCATTACTGCGACTTTGAATCGGAGGATGTGAGGGCCTACGCCGGACGCGCCGGCTGCGATATGCCGGACAAGACCTGCCCCGTCTGCGGAGAAAAGCTGAAAAAAGACGGTTTTGACATACCTTTTGAAACCTTTCTGGGTTTTAAGGGGGACAAGGAGCCGGATATTGACCTGAACTTTTCAGGAGACGAGCAGTCCGTTGCCCAGGCCTATACGGAGGTGATCTTCGGAAAAGGCCAGACCTTCAAGGCCGGGACTATCGGCACGGTGGCCGATAAAACAGCTTACGGCTATGCCATGCATTTTTTTGAGGAGCGCGGAGAAACAAAGAAAAAGTGCGAACTTGAACGCCTGGCCAATGGCTGCGTCGGTGTCCGCCGTACGACCGGACAGCATCCGGGAGGCGTTATCGTTCTTCCGAAGGGAATGGACATCAACTGGTTCACGCCTGTCCAGCATCCGGCAAATGACATGACGACAAATATCATTACAACGCATTTTGATTATCATTCCATCGATAAGAACCTGCTGAAGCTGGATATTCTCGGCCACGATGATCCTACGATGATCCGTATGCTGCAGGATTTGACAGGGGAAGATCCCATGAAGGTTCCGCTCGACGATAAGGGGGTTCTGTCCCTCTTCACGGGAACGGAGGCTCTGGGCATCCGCCCGGAGGATATCGGCGGCTGTAAACTCGGAGTACTGGGCATCCCGGAATTCGGAACGGATTTCGTCATGGGCATGCTGCTTGACACCAGGCCGTCTTCATTTTCAGAACTGATACGGATTTCCGGGCTTTCGCACGGTACAAACGTCTGGCTGGACAATGCGCAGGAGTATATCCGGAATAAAGATGCGACATTGTCCACCGCTATCTGTACGCGTGATGATATCATGCTCAACCTGATCGGCTGGGGCGTGGAGCCGGAACATTCCTTTAAGATCATGGAAGCCGTACGTAAAGGCCGCGGCCTTATGCCGGAACAGGAGGCGGAAATGAGGGAGCACAATGTTCCCGACTGGTATATTGCGTCCTGTAAGAAGATAAAATATATGTTCCCGAAGGCTCATGCGGCGGCTTATGTCATGAATGCCTTCCGTATCGCGTATTATAAAATAAATTATCCGCTGGCATATTATGCGGCCTTCTTCTCCATCCGGGCGACGACCTTCAATTACGCAACGATGGCGCAGGGACGCGAAATGCTGGATTATCAGATGAGAGAGCTGGAGAGAAATCCGGAACGCTCTAATAAAGATGATGAAACAATTAAGGACATGAAGATCGTCCGTGAAATGTATGCGCGCGGTTTTTCTTTCCACAAGCTGGATCTTTACAGGGCGAAAGCCTCGAAGTTTACGATTATCGACGGGAAACTGATGCCTGCCATCAATACGATCGAAGGTCTTGGGGGAACAGCGGCAGATGCCGTGGAAGAGGCTGCGAAAAACGGGCCTTTCCTTTCAAAAGACGATCTCAGGCTGCGGGCCAAGGTCAGCAAGGGAGCCATCGATACCTTAAGCCAGCTGGGGATTCTCGGCGATATACCGGAAACAAATCAGATTTCTTTGTTTGACGCCTGACCTAAGGAGTCCTGATTTGATGACATCTTGTTGCAGACATTCTGTTCCGGTGTCCTGATTTCCTGCAGCCGGCGCCAGGTGAGCCCTTCATGCTTTCCGTTGCGTTTGACATGGTAAAGCGCTTCATCGGCGCAGTGGACGAGAACGCCGCTTTCACAGGCATCCTGCGGAAAGCGGGTGCTTCCCACGCTCGTTTTTACGGCAATTTCTTTTCCGTCTGTCCGGCAGGGTTCCTTAAAGAGAGCCAGAATCATTTTAATGCATTCTTCTTCTGTATCGTTTTCTCTCCGTGTATGGAAAATCGCGGCAAACTCATCTCCGCCGAAACGGTAGCAGGAGCCGCCGCCGTTTTGCGCAAGGCATGAAAGGCGTCTTCCTGTTTCCGCCAGTACAAAATCTCCGCTTGGGTGGCCGTAGGTATCGTTGATCTGCTTGAAACCATCCAGGTCAAAAACCAGAAGAACAAAGGGCGTTTCTGCCTGGATGTTTTTTTCGAGATCCATATTGAAGAGACGGCGGTTTCCGAGCCCTGTAAGGGCGTCTTTTTCAGCTTCTTCCTGAAGACGTATGCTTTTGACCTTGAGCTCATCTTCGATTTTTTTACTTCTGTGGGTTGCGGCTGCGGCCGCAAGCAGGAGAATGACAAGCAGAACTGAAGCAGCGGAGAGGGTAAGGATTGTTCGCTGCGTTGCTTTTTCACTTTCATCGTCGTGGATATAAGTGGTCCCGGCAGGAAGGGATGATTTTGAAATGCCGTATTTTTTCATAAGCGAAGCATCAAAGACCGTTTCTGTCGGAGCTTTATTGACCGATGGAATATCGGGAACGGGCGTTCCGCTGAGAATCTCCAGGGCCATTTCACCGGCCATTTCACCTGTTTTTGTGCAGTCCTCCTGAATGCCGCCGGTAATGCCGTCATCTGATAATACCGGACTGAATACCGGAATAGAAGCATTTTCCGTAATAATCTTTAATGCCTCATCTGAAGTGTAGATTTTTCCGGAAGAATCATTGGAAAAGGACATGAAAAACAGGATGGTATCAGAGGTAAGGCCGGAAACCGTATCTTTTATTTCCTGAAGGCTGAGGAGCGAAGTGTCAAGGAAATTAAAACTCCGGCTGTTGTATTTGCTTTTTAAGGCATTGAAGGTTGAACGGAAAGAAGTTCCGGTGGTGGTATCGTCCGTGATAATAAGAAAATCTTTTGCATCCGGGCAGAGACTCGAAGCAAGTGAAAGATTGCTGTCGACTGTTTTTCCTCCGGAAATACCTGTCATATCCAGCGAATCGGCCAGTAAGGCGCGTGAATTGCTGTCGATACCGAGATAAACGACGGGGATATTCTTAAATAAGGAATAACGATAGCGTATGACAAACTGAAGTGCATCGTCATCTCCGGCAATCACTAAACTGAACATGCCCGAGCGCTTATATTTATACTCCAGATATTCATAAAAAAAAGCTTCGTCCTGATTTGAGTTCAATCCCCAGGTGTCCAAAAATTCATAGGCGATTTTAATATCGGAGGAAAGTCCGCTGCGGATTCCGCTGATCTGGTCCATGACAGACGAATTAGCGATAGAGTAGGAACTGAGAAACAGAACCTTGGCATCGGCAGATATGCCGGCCGTCTCACTTGCGGCAGGAGTTTCGTCGGAAGCGGTACTTTCGCCGGAAGCGGTACTTTCGCCGGAAGCGGTACTTTCGCCAGAAGTGCGGCTTTCGCCGGAAGCGGTACTTTCGGCAGAAGCGGTACTTTCGCCGGAGGCAGCGGATACGGGAAAAGGACGCAGGAAAAAGAACAGCAGCATAAGACTGCCGAACAAAATAAAGAAGGTAACAGGCGCTTTTATCCTATTAGTGTCTGCCATTGACTGAAATCCTTATCGTGATGGTGTATTCACCGGCCTTTAAGGAACAAAGAGAACGAACACAATTTGAAACCGACAGAATTTTACCCTGCGGAATTTCAGGCGGTTGCGCTTGTTCTCTTTCTGATGTATACTTTACTATGTATATTTTTATGGCGCAAGTGCCAAAGCAAAAAATTTCCTGCGTGTAAGGAAAGTTTTGGCAAGCTTTTATCCGGAAAAGAAAAGGTGTGGGGGAAAGCCTTGGTTAAAACAATCGAGCATCTGCTGAGCGGAAAGTTTGAGAATACTGTGCCCTCGCTTCTCCTGTCGGAAGACAGGGTGGATGTTGTGACCCATGTCGGGGAAAACTACCGAGGGGAACTGGGCATCGGAACAAATGAAAACTACAGGCTCAGGGGAATGATTTCCGTTGACGAAGCAAGAATCGTCCCTGAACGCGACCGCTTTGCCGGGACAGCTGTTTCGATACTTTTCGGCGCAGATGTCACAGGCCTTAAGAACGGTGATTCGGTCAGCGGAAACATCACGCTTTCTACGAACGTCGGAGAATACCGTATCCCTGTTTTTGTTCAGGTAGAAGAAGAGGAGATTGCTTCGACAAACGGGCAGATCCGTTACCTCGAAGACTTTGCCCGCCTTGCGGAAGAGGACTATGACGAGGCTTTCCGGCTTTTTACAAACCGCCAGTTCGTCTTACTCCTTACGGGAAGTGACGCTCAGTATCTGGCTCTTTACCGGGGGCTTACCAGAAACCCGGTAACCTATCACCGGATGGAAGAATTTCTCGTAGGATGCGGACTTAAGGAGCCGGTGGTTATTTCTGCAGATGCGGATGAGGCTTCATTTTTCAATCTCAGGGAATCCCGCCAGGAACCCCTGACACTCCACAGGAGCACCTGGGGAAATGTGAATATTGAAGTCACAGCCGAGGGGGATTTCCTCGAAGTTCCGAAGAAACGAATAATGGCAGAAGACTTCGTGGGATCAGTGTATGATCTTGATTATATTATCCTGAAGGACAGGCTGGGCCGCGGGCGCAGTTTCGGCAGGATTATCCTGAATTCATTTTATTCGACGATTGTTTTTAACGTTACGGCGTCCCCGGGGAGTGCCGTACGCGTTGACATGGTTTCTGTCGCGAAGCGCAATAAAATTAAGCTGATGAGGCTTTATCTCGATTACCGGATGGAACGTACGGATTTAAAAACCTACGCTGCAAGGACGGTTACCCTGCTTTCGGCTATCCGGGAAATGGGGGATTATCCTATCCTTTATACCCTTTATGAGGCCTATGTCAATGAACTTTCCGGAAAACGCGCACTGGCGCGCAATATCCTGCGCATGCTGGAGAACCACAATTTTTCCGAGGATCCGCTGGAAGCCAAAGCCGGGTTCCTTTATATGTGTCATATCACCGGCCTTCTGACGCCGGGACAGATCGATGTCGTCGCAAGAATCCGGGAATGGTATCAGAGAAAGCAGGAGAGTTTTATTCTCATGTGGCTGCTGTTCCAGGTCGATGAGGATGTATCCCGGACGCCGGGCAAGCGCTTTTTCTACATGGATACTCTCTATGATGTGGGAAACCGCAGTCCGCTTCTTTATATGGAGGCGCTTTCACTGTTCAGGAAAGATGATTCTCTTCTCCGCCATATTACGAAGTTTATCCGTCATGTCCTGACGTTTGCTGTCCGTGGAAAGCTCCTGACGGAGAATATTGCGCTTCGGGCCGCTTATCTTTCTGATAATGAAAAGACTTTCACGCCGGCAATGTATAAGATACTTTCTGGCGCTTACGAGGCATTTCCGTCGGAAGCCGTCCTGGAAGCCATCTGCAAGCTCATTATGAAAGGGCAGCCCGGAAAAAGTGAGTATTTCAAATGGTATACCCTGGCCGTGGAGCATGACCTTCATATCACGCGGCTCTACGAGTATTATGTTGAAACAATGCCGGAGAATTACCAGAAGCTTCTTCCGCTTCCGATCCGTAAGTATTTTACGATGAATAATACCCTGTCCGACAGTAAAAGGGCCTTTTTATATGCGAATATTATCCGCAACCGAAAAGAAGATCCCGGAACCTTTGCCGATTATAGCGAAGCAATGGCTTCATTTTCTTCAGAATCGCTTAAGGAAAGAAAAATCAACAGCGATTATGCCGTTATTTATCAGGAATTTGCAAAAGAGATTCCCGGTATGGAAGAAGGAGAGCTCCTGGCCCGGGTCCTGTTCACCGATCGTATCTATACCGATGATCCCAGAGTGCGCGAAGTCGTCGTCTGCCATGAGCAGCTGAAAAATGAAGAGGTAAGCCCTCTGATACACGGTACGGCTTACATAAGGCGATATACTCCGGACGCCCGTATCCTTTTTTCGAACGGCCAGACAAAAAGATATTCTTCAACGGTCGCTTACTCGGTGGAGCCGCTGATGGACCGGAAAGAGCTTTCAGACAAATGCAGGGCCTGCGGCGTCGGAGATCCGGGACTCATTCTTAATATCTGCGCCGGCGGCGGAAAGATGGAGCCGGTATCCCTGCGCAATATCGATGCTTATCAGAAAATGGTGGAACTGCCGGACTTTACATCCTCCTGCAAGATGGATGTGCGTGAGCGGCTCCTGGAATATTATTCTGAAAATGCAGAGAATGACACGCTGGATCATTACTTAAGGCAGATTGATTATGTTGAATTCGCCAAAGTCAATAAAGTCCTCCTGATTGAGGTCATGATTTCGCGCGGAATGTACGATATTGCATTTGACCTTCTCACCCGTTACGGTTTTGAACATGTTGACGTCGGGCATCTGGTCCGCCTCACAAGCCGGATGATCAGCAAGATGGAAGGGCGTGAAGACGAGGAGCTCCTGCTTCTTTCCGCCTACGTTTTCCGGAAGGGAAAATATGACGAACGCACCCTGTCTTACCTGGTGGCCTACTTTAACGGCAGTCTTTCGGAGATGGTCAATATCCGGATGAGCGCCAAAGCTTTTTACGTCGAGACCTATCCGATCGACGAACGCATCCTTATGCGGGCCATGTTCATCCGCCGGCCTGTTGAGGAAGGACCTGAAATCCTGGAACATTATATACATGAAGCGGGAAAGAAGAAGGTTATTAAAGCCTATCTCATCTTTTCGGCCAATGCCGCCTTCATGGGCGGGAAACAGCTGGACGGCTTTATCGCAAAGAATATAGCGGCGGATGTCGACCGGGGCGAGGAAATGGATATCGTCTGCCGGCTGGCGCTCCTTAAATATTATTCTGAAAAGGATGAGCTTACCATCCATGAGGAGAATCAGCTGGACAGCCTGCTTGAAGAATGCGCAGCCAGAGGACTCCGTTTCCGTTTCCTCCAGAACCTGCCGGGACCTTATCTTACGCAGTATCAGCTCGAGGACAAGGTGTTCGTTGAGCATATGGCATCTCCGTCGGATAAAGTTGTTCTCCATTATAAGCTGAGTTCTGATCCTAAGCTTAAGGAGGACTACCGGACAGAGCCGATGAACCTGATGTACCGGAATATTTTTTCAAGGGAATTTATACTTTTTTACGGAGAAATCCTCACTTATTATATTACTGCGGAGCATAACGGCAGCGTGACGAAAACACCTGAAAAGTCGGTTACGACGCCGTCCGTCGATATGGAGGGGAGAAGCCGCTATCAGCTGATCAACCAGATGCTTTCCGCCAGAAGACTCGGAAAGAAAGATGTCTTTATTGAGAAGCTGAAGCAGTATCAGGCTGCCGGGCAGACTGTAGGCCTTTTATTTACCCTGAAGGAGGAAACGTGAACGAGGTCCGGAACGTACTCATTGGATTTGAACTGAATAAAGATAATTCCCAGATCTGTTATTACGACCGGAAGACGAGGGAGCCGTTATCCGTTCCTACCAAGGTGGGGACAAATCTGTTCTTTTTCCCGACGGCACTTACGAAGATGGAAGGGAAAGATGAATGGCATTTCGGCCTGGAAGCGGACTATTTCGGCAAGATGAAAGGCGGAATCTGTATCGACGGCCTCTACGGAATTGCAGAAGGCACGAAATCCGTCATGATCGACCGTAAATTGATGGAGCCGAAGGAAATCCTTGCGGTTTTTATCCGTGAAGCCCTGAAGCTTTTAGGTCTCAGGGATATTCTAAAGAGCATTTCCGGAATTATGCTGACGACGAAGCAGCTTTCGGGAAATTTTGTAAAAAATGCGGCCGGGGCTTTTGAAAACATCGGCTTTACAAAAGATCAGTATCTTATCCAGGACGAACTGGAAAGCTTTTATTATTACTCCTACAGCCAGAGGCCGGACTTCTGGACGCGGAAGATTGCTTTATTTACATTTTCCGAAAAAGAAGCGGCATTCGTTTCGCTTGCGGAAAATAAAGACACCCGGCCGTCCGTTGTGAAGCCCGAGCAGGTCCGGGGCATCCCGCTTTCCGATATTCCGGAAAAGCGCGACAGTGAATTTCTGGAATATGCAAAGAACTGTCTTAAGAATGATCTGTATTCCGGCATCCTTCTTTCGGGCAGCGGCTTTGACCGAAGCTGGTCCGTGCATTCGGTCCAGTACCTGTGCAGAAATAACAGGCATGTCTATTACGGAGACAACCTCTACGTCAAAGGGGCCTGTTATGCCATTCTTGAGAGAAAAGAGAATCATGCTTTCCGCGGAAGAATTTATCTTGGCGGCGATCTTGTCCGGACGAATGTCGGGATGGAGATGCTGGTTCTCGGCAATCCGGCTTATTATCCGCTCGTTGCAGCCGGTACCAACTGGTTTGAGGCATCCCGGACGTGCGAGTTTATTCTGGACGGAAGAACGGATCTGGTATTTCATGTCAATTCCATGGACGGTAAGAATAAGAAGCTTTATAAAATGAAGCTCCCCGGACTTCCCAGGCGTCCTGCAAGGACGACACGGATGCGTCTTACGGTCAGCTGTACCTCGAAGGATTCCTGCTGTATAGAAGCGGAGGATCTGGGCTTCGGAAGCTTTTATCCTTCAGGGCGCAGGATCTACAGGGAGACCCTGAAGCTTGGCGAGGCGGAAAAGAACGGCTCCGGAATCCCGACGGACGGAAACGTGAAAAGCACCGGCAGCTGCCGCCTGTGCTACGAAAAGACGGCTGCAAATCCTTACTTTATTGAAAACATCAGTACGAATGCCTTTTCAATCGAGGAGATCTGCTATTACATGTATCACAATCCGGCGCTCCTTGACGCCTCTTTTGCCAACCCGGTTCTTACGCGCTGGCTGGCGACGGAACTTAAGCTTGTCCGTCTGGCCACGGTCATGGATCGTGCGCTTGCGGATAATGCCGGCCTTTCCGGCTTTGTCCTTCCGGTTTTCCGTGAGATTAATTATCTTACGCATGAACAGCTGAAGGATTATTCCCTGCGGCTTGAGACCCTGGCAAAGGCTCCGTTTTCTGTGCGCGTGAAAATGAAAGGCGATGCCCTGGTACGGGGCGGAAAGTATGTCGGGGCCATCAAAGCTTACCGTCTGCTTGCCGAAGAGCCGGTGACGGATGAAAAGAAACCGGTCTTTCTTTCTTCTGTCTGGCATAATAAGGGCGTGGCGGAGATGATGATGATGTCCTACGACGACGGGCTTTCTTCATTTGAAAAAGCATATGCTTTAAATCCGACAAAGGAAAACCTGATGACTTATCTTACGGCGCTCATTATTACGAAGCCGAAGAAAAAGTTTGAAGAGGAAGCCGCAAAGCGGAAGATCGATGAAAAAACGCTGGCGGAGGCCGAAGAAAAAGTAGCTCTTGTCCGCGAGGCGCCGGAGCCTGAACTTCCGGCTGATACGGATGCCTATCTTTCTGAAATTATCCGGCAATACCATAATGCAACAGGGGCCTGAACGCATCCCCTCATTTTCGGATTGACCTGACAGGTTCCTTATGTTATTATGATGCTGCACTTTACCATGGTAGCGTGCTACATCATTAACAGAGGAGAAGGTTATGAAAAAGAAGATGATCGGTTTACTATGTGTTATTACAGTTGCAGCGAGTCTTGCAGGATGCGGAAGCACTGCGGCGGGTACCTCTTCAAATGCGGCAGCGGCAACGGTTGAATCAGGAACTTCAGATGACGGCGAGTTTACCGTAGGCTTTGATGCAAACTTTCCGCCGATGGGATTTAAGGCCGATGACGGAAGCTATACGGGCTTTGACATTGAGCTCGCCAAAGAGGCGGCAAAGCGCATGGGTATGAAATTCGTGGCGCAGCCGATTGAGTGGGACGCAAAGGATGCCGAGCTTGCAGCGGGAACGATCGACTGCATCTGGAACGGATTTACGATGAACGGCCGTGAAGACAAGTATACATGGAGCAATGCTTATCTCAATAATGCACAGGTCTTTGTCGTGAAGCAGTCGTCCGGAATCAGTGATTTCGACGGGCTTTCAGGAAAAATTGTTGAGGTACAGTCGGATTCTTCCGCAGAGGCGGCACTTAACGACCAGAAGGATCTGTCCTCAAAGTTTACGATGCAGCCCGTTGCGGATTACAATACGGCGCTGATGGATCTGGCTTCGGGCTCTGTTGACGCAGTCGCCATGGACCAGACAGTTGCAGCTTACCAGCTTAAGCAGAGAAGCGACGGTTCGGACTTCAAGATCCTCGACGGCTCCATTGCAGACGAGCAGTACGGCGTCGGATTCCTCAAGGGCAACACGGAACTCCGCGACAAGGTTGAGACCGCACTTGAAGACATGAAAGCCGACGGAACGCTCGCGAAAATCTCGACCGAGTGGTTCGGATCGGATATAACGATTCTCGGCAAGACTTCTTCATGAAAATCTAAATCAGGACGGAACGATACATCCGGTTGACGAGCGTGCATAAACGGCACGCTCGTTTCCTGCCGGGCGGGCAGGACGAATTTAAGCAGCACATCCGTCGCGGTGCTGTCCTGCAGGGGGGGTTCGCGGCGCAGTATCCAGCAGCCGCGGATGCCTGTTTTCCAGGAACATATGATAAGGGAGACAATCTTATGAATCAGATGATGCTTGATCTTACACAGGGGATGGGACGGAGCCTTCTCATCTTTATCCTGACGCTGATCTTTTCACTGCCGCTGGGTCTTCTCGTGTCCTTCGGCCGCATGTCGAAAATTGCGCCGCTCCGCTGGCTTGTTAAAATTTATATTTCTGTAATGCGCGGGACGCCCCTGATGCTGCAGCTCATGGTGGTTTATTTCGGACCGTTCTTCATTTTCGGCATCCAGATTTCCAATGATTATCGCTTCTACGCCGTACTCATCGGTTTCGCCATCAACTACGCGGCTTATTTCGCGGAGATCTACCGCGGCGGCATTGAATCGATGCCGGCCGGCCAGTACGAGGCCGCGCAAATTCTTGGTTATACTAAGGTGCAGACCTTCATGCGGATTATCCTTCCGCAGGTCATCAAGCGTATTCTGCCGTCTCTTGCCAACGAGATCATCACCCTGGTCAAGGACACGTCGCTGGCTTTTGCCATTTCCTACACAGAGATGTTTTTCGAGGCTAAGGCCTGGGCGTCTAAGGAATCCAACATGTTCCCGTACCTGATCGCGGCTGTTTTCTATTACATTTTCAATATGGCAGTTGCTATTATCCTGGAGCGGATTGAAAAATCGCAATCCTATTATAAATAAAGAAGGAGGGCAAGATGAAACTTTTAGAACTGGATCATATACAAAAAACTTTTGCCGAAAATGAAGTCATCCACGACATCTCCCTCTCTGTGGAGGAAGGCGAGATCCTTTCCATTATCGGCCGCAGCGGTTCCGGTAAAACCACCATCTTAAGGTGCGCCACACTTCTGGAAGCCATTGACGGCGGGGAAATCCGCTACTTAGGTGAGACGGCAGTCAAGGCCGTAAACGGGAAGCCCGTTTTTGCGGCGAAGGAAGAAATGAAAAAAATCCGCGGCTATTACGGCATGGTATTCCAGAGCTTCAACCTGTTTCCGCACAGAAGCGTCCTTCAGAACATTATGGATGCGCCGCTTCTCGTCCAGAAACGGAAGAAGAATGAAGTCCTTGAGGAGGCGCGGAAACTGCTGGCCAAAATGGGACTTTCCGATAAAGAGAACGCTTATCCGTGCCAGCTTTCCGGAGGCCAGTGCCAGCGTGTCGCCATTGCAAGAGCGCTTGCCATGGGTCCGAAAATCCTCTTTTTCGATGAACCGACATCGGCTCTCGACCCCGAGCTTACGGGCGAGGTGCTGAAGGTGATCAAGTCCCTCGCGGATCTGCATATCACAATGGTCATTGTTACGCATGAGATGCAGTTTGCCAAGGATATTTCGGACCGCGTCATCTTTATGGATCAGGGCGTCATCGCCGAAGAAGGCACGCCGGACGAAGTATTTAACTCGGAAAATCAGAGAATGCGGGATTTCCTCGGCAGGTATTCGTCCGAAGGGGCGCTTAAATAAGATTTCGGTACATTGCAAACAAACAGAATATAGTGTATATTATCTTTTGCGGAGGTGGAAAAATATGGAAAAAAGAGAAATGCTGTATGAAGGCAAGGCGAAAAAGGTATTTGCAACCGACGACCCGGATATCGTTATCGTTGATTATAAGGATGATGCGACGGCATTTAACGGAGTAAAAAAAGGAACCATCACCGGAAAAGGAGTCATTAATAATAAAATGACAAACTATGTTTTCCGGGAACTTGAAGCTGACGGCGTCCCGACGCATTTCATAAAACAGCTGTCCGACAGGGAAACCGAAGTGAAAAAAGTAAAAATCGTTCCGCTGGAGGTTATCGTGCGCAATGTTGCGGCCGGAAGCTTCTCCAAGCGTATGGGTGTCCCTGAAGGGAAAGAACTTCTTCAGCCGATCCTTGAGTTTTCCTATAAATGCGATGAACTGAACGATCCGTTCATTAATGATGACTATGCGCTGGCCCTGGGGCTTGCGACACAGGAAGATATCGATACGATCAAGAGCTACACGAAAAAAATCAATGCTTTCCTGATCGATTATTTTCTTAAGGCGGATCTTAAGCTGATTGACTTCAAGATCGAATTCGGGAAAGATAAAGACGGAAAAATCCTTTTGGCGGATGAGATCTCACCGGATACCTGCAGGCTCTGGGATGTACATACGAACGAGAAGCTGGACAAGGACCGCTTCCGCAGGGATCTGGGCAACGTTGAAGAAGCTTATAACGAAGTTTTCAAACGTCTGGGAATCGACTCCTGAAAAGACCCGCGCCCGGGCTTATAAATGAAAGGCGGATATGAGAAAACTGAATGAAGAGTGCGGCGTCTTCGGCATCTATGATTCAGACGGCGGAGACGTTGCATCGACAATATATTACGGGCTTCTTGCCCTTCAGCACAGAGGGCAGGAAAGCTGCGGAATTGCCGTGAGCGAAACGGCGGCTCCGAAGCCCAGGGTCAGGACGATCAAGGGGATGGGGCTTGTCAACGAGACCTTTGACGCGGAAAGCCTTTCGTCCCTGAACGGAAATATCGGCGTCGGCCATGTCCGTTATTCTACGGCGGGTGCAAGTACACGTGAAAATGCACAGCCCCTGGTTCTTAATTACATCAAGGGAACCCTGGCGCTCGCGCATAACGGAAATCTTGTCAATGCCCTGGAGCTTCGCAAGGATCTGGAGAAGAACGGTTCCATTTTCCAGACGACCATTGATACGGAAGTCATCGCTTATCATATAGCAAGGGAACGCGTAAATTCCAGGAGCGTGGAAGAAGCGGTCGGAAAGGCTGCAGACAAGCTCAGGGGGTCGTATTCCCTGATTGTGATGTCTCCGAGAAAGCTGGTGGCAGTCCGTGATCCGTTCGGATTCAAGCCGCTGTGCATCGGAAAACGTGATTCGGCTTATATTATCGCATCGGAATCGTGCGCTCTGGATACCATCGGCGCTGAGTTCATAAGAGATGTGCGGCCGGGAGAAATTGTAACCGTCACACAGGCAGGGCTCACCTCCGACTGCAGCCGCTGCCGCTCCGAAGAAGAGCAGGCACGCTGCGTATTTGAATATATATACTTTGCAAGACCGGACAGTCATATCGACGGGATCAGCGTTTATGCTTCGCGCGTCATGGCCGGAAGGTTTCTCGCCAAGGATTCTCCCGTCGATGCCGACCTGATTGTCGGTGTTCCCGAATCGGGAAATGCCGCGGCTCTCGGTTATTCGATCGAATCGGGCATTCCATACGGAACGGCTTTCGTCAAGAACAGTTATGTCGGGCGGACGTTCATTTCCCCGAAACAGAGCGCCCGTGAAACCGGTGTCCAGATCAAGCTGAATGTCCTTTCGGATGTTGTCCGCGGGAAGAGGCTTGTCCTTATAGACGATTCCATTGTACGCGGGACGACTTCGGACCGCATCGTTTCCATGCTTAAAGAAAAAGGGGCTCGTGAAGTGCATATGCGCGTTTCTTCGCCGCCCTTTTTATGGCCCTGCTACTTCGGGACGGATGTCCCGGAGCGTGAAGAATTAATCGCCTATAACCGTTCCGTCGAAGAAATCCGTCAGGCGATCGGAGCGGATTCGCTGGCTTATCTGAAAAATGAAAGACTTCCTCAGATTGCAGGCGGCCGTTCTGTCTGTACCGGCTGCTTTGACGGCCGTTATCCGATGGAGACGCCGAGCATCAACATCCACAATGAGATTGAGGACGATTATTAAGCCGTGAAAATTCAGAATTGGCCGCAGAAGGCACCTGCAGCGGCAGCTACAGTACTGCGAAGGCAAGCTGCAGCGGCAGATACAGTACTGCGGAAGGCAAGCTGCAGCGGCAGCTACAGTACTGCGGAAGGCACCTGCAGCGCTGATACAGGAATGCAGAACCATCGCAGCGTAAGGTATACGGCTGATAGAGGAAAGATGAAGGAGAAGAGCCATGGATGAGAACAGTAAATATGTAAGCCCGCTTTCGGAGCGTTATGCAAGTCCGGAAATGCAGGCAGTATTTTCGCCGGATCGTAAATTCCGTACCTGGCGCCGCCTCTGGATCGCCCTTGCGGAAACTGAGAAGGAACTGGGGCTTCCAATTACGGATGAACAGATTGAGGAAATGAAGGCCCATGCGGACGACATTAATTACGAGGATGCAAAAAAACGTGAGAAAGAAGTCCGGCACGATGTCATGTCCCATGTCTATGCCTACGGTCTTCAGTGCCCGAAGGCAAAAGGCATCATCCATCTGGGTGCCACGAGCTGCTATGTCGGCGACAATACCGATATCATCCTCATGCGCGATGCGCTTGCCATCATCCGTAAGAAGCTTTTAAATGCGATTTCGGCTCTGGCCGATTTCGCGGATAAGTATAAGGATTTGCCTACGCTTGCCTTTACGCATTATCAGCCGGCCCAGCCGACGACTGTCGGCAAGCGTGCGACACTCTGGATCAACGAATTTATGATCGATCTGGAGGATCTTGATTACGTTTCCGGATCTCTGAAGCTCTTAGGTTCCAAAGGAACGACCGGTACACAGGCTTCTTTTCTCGAACTCTTTAATCAGGATCAGGAAAAATGCGATCAGCTGGATCCGCTGATTGCGAAGAAGATGGGTTTCGATGCCTGCTATCCGGTGTCCGGGCAGACCTATTCGCGGAAAGTGGATACGCGTGTCCTGAATGTTTTGGCCGGAATAGGGGAGAGCGCCACGAAGTTTTCCAACGATATCCGTCTCCTGCAGCATATGAAAGAGATAGAGGAGCCGTTTGAAAAGAACCAGATCGGTTCCTCGGCCATGGCCTATAAAAGGAATCCGATGCGCTCTGAACGTATTGCTTCGCTGTCCAGGTATCTTATCTGTGATGCGATGAATCCCGCGATCACTTCTTCTGTCCAGTGGTTTGAGCGTACGCTGGACGATTCCGCCAACAAGCGTCTTTCCGTTCCGGAGGGATTTCTTGCGGCGGACGGCGTCCTGGATCTTGTTGCGAATGTCGTAGACGGCCTGGTCGTTTATCCTAAAGTCATCCGCAGGCACCTGATGGCGGAGCTGCCGTTTATGGCGACGGAAAATATACTGATGGATGCCGTAAAGGCCGGCGGCGACCGCCAGGAGCTGCATGAGAGAATCCGCCAGCTTTCTATGAAAGCGGCCAGGAATGTGAAAGAAGAAGGAAAAGAGAACAATCTCTTTGAACTTATTGCCGCGGATTCCGCGTTTCCGCTTTCAAAGGAAGAACTGGAGACTTCTATGGATCCGGCGCGTTATGTCGGCCGTGCTCCCTGGCAGGTAAAAACTTATCTGCGTGAAGTCGTAAAACCGCTGCTTGAAGCAAATAAAGATGATCTCGGCTGGGTGCCGGATATCGAGGTTTAAGCGGAAATTGCATCGGCAAAAATGAACCGCCGGGGCAGTTGCGAATGGTATCGGTAAATGAAGAATGGAGGAAAAATATGGTTACAGCTGTGGTAGGAGCAAACTGGGGAGATGAAGGAAAAGGAAAGATTACGGACATGCTGGCTCAGAAGGCCGATATAATTGTCCGTTTCCAGGGAGGCGCGAATGCCGGACATACCATTGTCAATAATTACGGTAAATTTGCCTTGCATACGCTTCCTTCGGGCGTTTTTTACCAGCATACGACCAGTGTCATCGGGAACGGCGTTGCTTTGAACATTCCGCTTCTCGTGAAGGAAATCGGAGGTATCGTCGAAAAAGGCGTACCGATGCCGAAGATCAGGATCTCGAACCGTGCACAGATGGTCATGTCCTACCATATCCTTTTGGACCAGTACGAAGAAGAACGTCTTGCCGGGAGATCTTTTGGATCGACAAAATCCGGTATTGCTCCGTTTTACTCAGACAAATATGCCAAAATCGGCATTCAGGTAAGTGAGCTTGAAGACATGGATGCCCTGAGGGAAAAAGTCGTCGGCATTTGTGAAAAGAAGAATATCCTGATGAAATATCTTTATCACAAGCCGGAACTGAATCCTGATGATATTATGGAAGAACTCCAGAATTACAAGGATATGGCGGCGCCCTATATCTGCGATACCTCCCTGTTCCTCTGGAACGCTTTAACGGAAGGACGTGAGATCCTTCTGGAAGGCCAGCTCGGCACAATGAAGGATCCGGATCACGGAATTTATCCGATGGTCACCTCAAGTTCTACGCTTGCAGCTTACGGGGCTGTCGGAGCCGGCATTCCGCCCTATGATATTAAAAAAGTCGTGGTAGTTACAAAAGCTTACTCCAGCGCCGTAGGGGCCGGTGAGTTTGTTTCGGAGATCTTCGGGGACGAAGCGGATGAGCTTAGGAGACGCGGCGGTGACGGCGGTGAATACGGAGCGACTACAGGACGCCCGAGACGGATGGGATGGTATGATACTGTTGCCTCCAGATATGGCTGCCGTCTGCAGGGAGCCACAGATGTGGCGCTGACTGTTCTTGACGCTCTCGGCTATCTGGATGAGATCCCGGTCTGCACGGCATATGAAATTGACGGAAAAGAAACGGAAGAGTTCCCGCCGACATCCATCCTGAAAAGGGCAAAACCCGTATACACAAAACTTCCGGGCTGGAAATGTGATATCCGCGGTATCCGGAGCTATGAGCAGCTTCCGGAAAACTGCAGAAAATATATTGAATTTATTGAAGAAAAGATCGGTTTTCCGATTACCATGGTTTCTAACGGGCCGGGTCGGAACGATATCATCTATCGCTGAGGCAAAGGAGGCAAAATAACCGTCCGGATGCAGTCAGGGTCGCGGAAAGTTCAGCGTTTCCTTATGTCCGGCGGCGAAAGTGAATATGAAAATGAAAGCCATCGCTGCCGTTTTAGCGGTTCTTACGGCAGTGCTTGCCCTGGGAGGCTGCGGAAATTCAAAAAGCACGGAATCGGCGGCTTCTTCAGCCGTTTCCCGGACAGCATCTAAGGCATCATCCCAGGCTGAAACATCAGACAGCGCGTCAGACTCCATGGATTCCCTGATGAGTGAGCTTTCGGGCGTTTCCGTTCCGACCACGACGCAGACGACAGAGTCGGCGGCAGCCGGTACACAGACGGTCACGGCTTCCGGAGGAACGTCTGCTGGAACTTCCTCCGGAGAACTTAATCTTTCCGTGAAAATTGACAGTACGGACGGAACGGAAGAATTCTACATCCCGGATACCTGGGCGGATATGAAGGGCTCGATGGATTCGACAGGGGAAACGGAACAGTCCTATACGGTAGAGGCAGGAAGCCTGGATGAGCAGATGTTCCTCATTTCCAACGGTGAAAGCCGTCACAATTCTTCTCTGCTTTCCCTGGAAGACTATTCGAAGGCACTTGTCGAAGGCATCTCAAAAAGTACGGACTTTTCCGATGTCCAGAATGCAGGAACCGCGGATCTTATTTTGAAGAACAGCGGGCTTACAGCCAAAAAAACGGTTCTGACAGTAAACTATCAGAACCAGTCGCTTTCCTATTATATTTATGCGATCGAAGGCAGTGAACGGTATTATCAGGTATGCTGCTGGACCATTGCCGCGAATCAGACGGCAGCCGGTCAGACCTTCGATGCCATCGTCAATACCTTTACGGAAATCTGAGATGTAAGGAGATGCCGCCCTGGTAATGCCCTGGCTGGGGGTATAAGTGGTATGCTGCCCCCAGGCAGGACAAAGCTTAAGCGGCAGCTCCTTTTTTATTCCGGGGATTATTTCACCCCAAGGGCGGCCAGTTGGGCACGGGCATCCTGATAGTCTTTAAACTGTATGGCGTTGAAGCCGCAGCGCCTGGCGCCTTCAACGTTGGCGGCAGTATCATCAATAAATACGGAACGCCCGGGCACAAGACCGTAATTCTTTGTGAGAACGTCGAAAATAGCCTTATCCGGCTTAATGACATGATGCCGGAAGGACCAGACAGCTCCATCCATATATTTCTCGAAATCCATAACTCCCCGGCTTTTCAGACGGTTATAAGTCTGTTCCGACCAGTTGGAAAGGACATACAGCTTATAGCCTTTGCCTTTCAGTTCGGAAAGCCATTCCGCTGTATAGGGAAAAGGTTCGATGCAGCGGTCAATGGTGTCGACGACTTCATGGATTTCTTTTTTGTAAGCCGGGCAGATACGGCAGAAATCCCCGACAATATCTTCGTAAGGCCGGTTGTTCCGGTCAAATTCGCTCCAGAGTTTTGAATTCATGACATTTTTCTGGATGGCATCGATGGCTTCCGGGGAAAGATCCAGCTTTTCTGCATAGGTTTCCCACGGAAAATCGAGCAAAACCTTTCCGACATCAAAAATAACGGCGTCGATCAGCGGCGATTTGGACGGTCGGAGCGTCCTGGCGATGAGGAAGAAGGCATAAAGAAATACCGGTACCAGGATTGTGCAGGCAATGGAGGCACGGAACCAGGCTGCCGCGTTTTCGTTCTTCTGGACGGCAAATACCAGGGTGCTGATATACATGCCCACGAGCAGAACAACAGCAATAATTGCAAGAATCTGTTTGACTTTTTTCATTTCGGTTTTTCATGCGGACAGTGCAGGACTTGTCCGCTCCTTTCATTTATCAATGTATAATAATGCAGGCCGGAAGCAGCTTTTGAAGCGTGTGATACTTTGGACTTCTTCATCGCTTCGCAATTTCCAGGAGCCTGCATCATCGTGATGCAGGTAGCATGAACCATTATAAACCGCCGACTGCCTTTCTGTCGATGTTTTTTCATTATAGGATGTGCTGTCAAAAGTACTTTTTAAATCTATGATGATTCTGACTGTTCAACAATACCTGCCTTTTGGATGATCAGGCAGTGCACACCTGGGGTTTTAGTCATGAGTCAGCCGCATTTGCTGACGTTTGTCTCATAACGTATAACCGGCATTTAAAGGAAAATCGGCGGGTTGTAAAAAATAAGCCGCTGTGCTATATTATGACGTGGACGTCAAAAGCGCCTTTTGACATCCTTTTATAAGTCTGCGGGCAAACAAGAAATTTTAAGGAGAATGGAAAATGGCTGAAAATGCTGAAAAAACACAGGAACAGCTGAATACGGAAGATGTTCAGGCGGTTTCGAAACCGTCCTTCGAGGACGAAACGAAAATAGATGAAAATACAATTCTTGGACAGTGGCGCAAGAAGGCCTATGACCAGAACACGGATAAGAATCTCCTCCAGAAATTCTGGGCGGATTATTTCCTTATTGAAAAGGGAATATATGAATTGCTTCTTTCAAATCCGGAGGAAACGGTCACCGGCACGGTTAAGGAATTGGCGGATAAATATGACCTCGCGCTTGAGACAATGGTAGGTTTCCTCGACGGCATTAATGACAGCCTGATTAAGCCGAATCCAATTGACACAATGGATGAAAATACGGAAGTTAATCTGGGTTTTGACAAGAAAAAGCTTTATAAGAATATGGTGGATGCAAAAGCCGACTGGCTCTATAATCTTCCTGAATGGGACAGCATCTTCACGAAAGAAGAGCAGCATGCCCTTTTTCTTGAGCAGCGCAAATCCGGGACAATCATTAAACCGAAGAAGGTAGGGAGAAACGATCCGTGTCCGTGCGGATCCGGCAAAAAGTATAAATACTGCTGCGGACGAAATAAATAAAGATCCCGGAAAAAACAGATAAAAAGAAATCCTCTGACTGCCTGGCCGTGAACGGCTGCATCCAGAGGATTTTTCTATGAAAGTCAGATTAACCTCAGATTACCCTCAGACAGAAGCTTTCCAGAGATATTCCGCGCCGCTTGCGCCGTACAGGTCGTCAAAGATCAGCGTCACGGCATTGGCAGAAGAGGTCAGGGTGTAATACAGCGTTGCCGTGCAGGACTGTCCTTTTTCAGTCGGTTCCGCCGCCTGGTAATTAGCAGAATCCGTTGCATCAAAGCTGTAGGTTCCGCAGGCTTTGCCGTCCCCGTCCATGAGCCGGAAAGCCATGGGGCCTACGAGGAGCGTCCCGTCATAGGAGACATTTTTAAATGTGTAGCTTACCTTTACGACCTTGTCAGCTGCCATGCTGTCTGCGCGGTTAGACGTGAGCTCAATGGAATTGACCGTGACTTCATAATTTCCTTTAGAGGATGTAAGCGTGCAGACTGAGCCGGTTTTCTGCTCCGCGGCATTTGCAGCTGTCGAGATATCCTCTCCGGGAGTGACGTTTGTCCCTTCGCCGTAGCCTGAAGCCGTGGCAGCCGAGCCGGCGCCGGCTGCGGTGCTGTCCCTTAAATAATCCGGCAGGGAATCGGCAACAGAGGTCTCTATTGTAACGGAAGCTGTCGCGGAAGATAAAGCTGCGGAACTGTCCGACGCTGCAGACGATGAAGAATCCGCCGGTGAAGATGCACCTGCTGAGGAAGCCGCCGCAGCGGACGAGACGGAAGACGCAGTTGACTCTGTGCTTTTTGAAGCGCCGCAGCCGGTAAATAAAAGGATACCGGAAAGCAAAAGAACGGGAATAGTTTTCATTTTCATAATAATCCTCCTTGAAAAATGTTTCCTGAGTGCTTAGCATAACACTAAGAGACTAAAATCGGCCTGACAGCTTAGTATAACACTAAGAGACCAAAACCGGCCTGACAGCTTAGTATAAC
>DCDB01000338.1 GCA_002316215.1 Lachnospiraceae bacterium UBA1066
CTTTTTTCTTTTCTTCCTGTATCATTCGCCTGCAGGTCTTGTTTTCTATTGGACGCTGAACAACATTTTCTCCTTATGCAAGAATATTTTTTATAAAAAGAAACCTTCACAAAAGATTATAACTGTTATTTTTTTAGCCGCTGGTGCAGCTCTTGTTGTGCTTTTATTGTATTTTAAAATTGATCGTGATCTTCTGGTTTTGCCAGCTATGGGAATTGTTCTGTATCTTTTGTTAGCATTATATGCCAAAAAGAGAAAAACCGAAAAAGAAAAAATTGAGAATCCGGACAGAAAGATGTTTATCCTCACGGCCGTGTTCCTTACCGCTGTCCTGGGACTCTTAATCCCTTCAGCGGTTATTCAGTCGTCTTCGTCGGAATTTGTGGATATTTTCCATTACCGTAATCCGCTGTGGATGGTCATGAGTTCGTTTTGCCTGGCCTTCGGCTCCCTGCTGGTTTGGTTCGGCGTTTTTTACGGACTGGCGGAGCGAAAAGGAAAAATCATTTTTGAAAAAATCATGTGGATCGGGTGCGGGATATCTCTTGCGGACTATATGGCTTTCGGAACAAATCTCGGGCTGATCTCACCGATGCTGAAATTTGATAAAGACATCAATTATACAAAGCCGCAGATGCTGGAAAACATCGGGATCCTTGTTCTCATTGCTCTGGTCATGCTGTTTGTGTTCAGTCATTTTAAGAAAACGGTGCCCGGGATTTTAATGGCGGGTATTCTGGCAGTTTGCTGTATGACTGTCGTAAATGCAGCGGATATTAACCATTCCATGCAGTCCTTAAAAAAGCAGAATACCTCCGCAGCAAATTCCGAACAGCCTGTTCTTAAATTGTCGCAGACAAAGAAAAATGTGGTGGTCATCATGCTGGACGCTGCAATAGGGCCGTACGTCCCTTACATGTTTCAGGAAAAGCCGGAACTGAAACAGGAATTCGACGGCTTCACTTATTACGCGAATACGATTTCTTTTGGCAGATGCACCAATTTCGGGACTCCGGCGCTATACGGCGGATATGAATATGTCCCTGCTGAAATGAACAGAAGAAATACGGAATTGCTCGAGGAAAAGCAGAATGAGGCATTAAAAGTCATGCCGGTTTTGTTCGAGCAGAACGGCTTTGACGTCACGGTCTGTGACCCGACCTATGGAAATTATAACTTCACCTCAGACACCTCGGTATATCAGGATTATCCGGACATCCACGCTTATGTCACAAAGGGCCGGTATCTCGATGCCGCTTCCGCCAACTATCGGTTTAACAGCAATCGAAGAAATTTCTTCTGCTACAGCCTTATGAAATGCTCGCCGCTTTTGCTGCAATATCTTCTCTATGACGACGGGAAATACATGCAGCCGAAAACGGACGAAAACGAATCGATGAATTATACAGAGAACGGAACCTCAAAATCTTCCGGGCTTAGCCTTGATTTTATGAGTGCTTATAGTGTTTTGGAAAATCTTCCGAAAATAACAAAGACCGGCAGCGATTCCAAGGGTTCCTTCATTTTCATGACAAATGATACGACACATGACACTGTATTTCTTCAGGAACCGGAATATGAACCGCAGGAAAATGTCGACAATACCGAGTATGACAGCGACCATCAGGATCGATTCAACGTCGACGGAAAAGTTATGAATGTAAGTGACGGGGGTCAATACAGCCATTATGAATCCAATATGGCTGCTATGCTGAAGCTGGGAAGATGGTTCGATTATCTCCGGGCCAATCATTGCTATGACAATACCCGCATTATTCTGGTCGCCGATCACGGCAGAATGCTGAATCAGTTCCCGCAGCTGATTTATAATAACGGTGACGGCACGGCAACGGATCTTGAGGGCTTTGCTCCTTTGCTGATGGTGAAAGACTTTAACAGTACCGGATTTGAAACCTCGAATGAGTTTATGACAAACGGGGATGTTCCTACGCTTGCAACAGCAAATATTATCCGGGATCCGAAAAACCCGATGACCGGAAAAGAACTCACGAATAATCTGAAGTACGCGGAAGAGCAATACGTCATAGCTTCGGATGAATGGAATACCGCCACTAACAACGGTACGCAGTTCCTGCCGGGGAACTGGTACGCCGTACACAGCAGCCTCTGGGATGTAAGCAACTGGAAACTGGTTTCGAAGAACTCGACCTCACCGGAGCCGTAAAGCGTTTGGAATCCTACAGTAAAACTATGAGACATGGAGTGGGGGACTAAGCTCGACGCATTGAGAACCGTCCTCAGTAGTTGACAAATCCATATGGATGTATTACTATGTAATACATAAGAAAGGAGGCCAATGCCATGACTATTTCTTTACGGCTGAGCGAGGATGATACAGTGCTTTTTAAGAAATACGCAGAGATGAACGGGATAACGGTTTCCGAAATGGTCCGGCAGGCTGTCATTGAGCGGATAGAGGATGAATACGATCTGAAGGCCTACGAGAAAGCGAAAGAGGCCTACAAGATGGATTCGACAACATATTCTCTTGAAGAAGCGGAAAAGGAGCTGGGTCTTTGATGTGTTTCCACGTTGAAATTTCCGCGATGGCCATGAAACAGCTTAAAAAGCTGGACAAGCATACCGCGGCCCTTATTATGGGCTGGATGCGGAAAAACCTTGAAGGATGCCCCGATCCGCGCAGGCACGGAAAAGGCTTTACGGCAAATAAAAGCGGAGAATGGCGCTACAGGGTAGGAGATTACCGTATCCTTGCCGAGATACAGGATGAAAGAATCATTATTCTGATATTAAGCATTGGACATCGCAGCGACATATACAAGCAATAGAATGATTGCAATATTGGGTGGAATATCAGAACGGCGTTTTCTTACATCCTAAGAGTTCACAGTGCCTGGCACCGCCGACCCTTCGTGCCAAATCTTGATTTCTTCTGAAACGGCACGTAGTCCAAGGCCCCCGCCCGGCATCCGCGGCAGC
>DCDB01000035.1 GCA_002316215.1 Lachnospiraceae bacterium UBA1066
CCTGAAGTTGTAAATCGGATAAAGAAAGCCTGAAATTGTAAATAAGATAAAGCAAGCCTGGGGTACTTGCAAAAGTATCCTGTACAGGGCGGCATCAAAGGTTTATTTAAAAATCCAGAAGTATAAATGTACTGCTTTTGTAATGGAAAAGGAGAATGTTTATGAAGGTAGGTTTCGGAAGCGATCATGCAGGCATTGAACTCAAGCTTCAGCTGATGGAGCATATGAAAGAGCAGGGGTTCGAATGCGTGGATTACGGAAATTATGATCCGGATGACAGAGAAGACGATTATCCGGTGCCCGGCCGCAAGGTTGCAGAAGCAATTGTAAGGGGCGAGGTTGAAAAGGGCGTACTTGTCTGCGGAACCGGTGTCGGAATTTCCCTGGCGGCAAATAAGGTGCCTGGAATCCGGGCCTGCGCCTGCAGCGAGCCGTATACGGCTAAAATGACGGCCATGCACAATAATGCCAATATCATCGCCGTTGGTTCGCGTGTCGTCGGACGTGAACTTGCGAAAATGATTGTCGATGTCTTTTTTGCCACGCCTTTTGAAGGCGGAAGGCATAAGAGGCGTGTCGATATGATTTCCCAGATCGAGAAGGATTACAGCGGCAGGTCAGACGACTGAAAGCTGACGGAAGAAAAATACTGGAAAGATACATAGAAACAGAAGAAGCACAGGGAATGGTTTTACAGAAAAGCAGTACAGAAAAGCAGTACAGAAAAGCAGTACAGAAGATAATAGAAAAAGGTTGTGAAAAAAGCCGGCTTCTGCCGGCTTTTTTGATGCGGTTCTTGGGCTTGAGAATGTCATTTTTACAACGACATATGGCTGGGATTGTAAATTGAAAACAGGTTTTTTGAATGCTATAATGCCTCACATGAAGAGAAATGACGTAAAAGCCATCAAAGCTCAGCTTTAGGGGTATGATGAAAAAATCATGAACATTTGGTTCGACAGACGGATGGAAACGTTTTTTTCTTCAGGCAGTCCCTGTCTGATCCGGACTTTCCGGCGGAAAATGTAACGGAGCTGCGGATAGCAGAAAAGTAAGGAGGAGATTTTGCTATGGGTGTTGTAGATTCGGTTGAGAAAAAAGCGGTTATGGAAGCTTACAGTTATGTCTGCAAAGATCCTGAAAATAACCTGACGAAGATTCTGGATGTCCTTGAAAAGTTTGATGTCTCAGGCTCCGTGACAAAACAGGCGGAAACCTTCCGAAGGGTTATGGAAGATAAGGACAGCAACTGGCGCAAGCTGATTCTGAGTTTCTTTACGGACGTGGATGACGGGATCCGTGACAAGATTCTGGAGAACATCATCGTAAACGGTACTCTGCTTGGCTCCAAGACACAGAATGCGGCCAGGAAGAAGTACGGCTGCAACGTGCCGTGGACGATCCTGATGGATCCGACGTCTGCCTGCAATCTGCACTGCACGGGCTGCTGGGCGGCGGAGTACGGGAATAAACTTAACCTTACTTATGACGAAATGAATTCTATTGTAAAACAGGGCAAGGAGCTCGGCGTCTACGTTTATCTTTTCTCAGGCGGAGAGCCAACCGTTCGGAAAGACGATCTGATCAGGCTCTGCGATGAGCATCCGGACTGTGAATTCCAGCCATTTACCAATGGAACCCTTATTGACGAGAAGTTCGCTGATGAGATTCTCCGTGTCAAGAACTTTTTCCCGGCCATTTCCGTAGAAGGAGATGAGGCGGCGACAGATTCCCGCCGCGGTAAGGGAACATTTGCAAGGGCCATGAATGCCATGAAGCTGCTGAAGGAAAGGAAGATTCCTTTTGGCGTATCGAACTGCTACACATCGGCTAACTATAAGTCGATCGGCTCGGAAGAGTATTTCGACCAGATGGTTTCCTGGGGCGCAAAGTATGCCTGGTTCTTTACGTATATCCCGGTCGGTCTTGATGCTGTTCCGGATTTGATTGCAAAGCCGGATCAGAGAAAATATATGTATGATAGACTTCGTGAATTCCGTAAGTCGAAGCCGCTTCTTACGATTGATTTCTGGAACGACGGCGAGTACATCAACGGCTGTATCGCAGGCGGGCGTTATTTCCTGCATATCAATGCAAACGGAGATTTTGAGCCGTGCGGCTTCATTCATTATGCAGACCATAACCTCCACAAGGATACGCTTCTTTCTGCTCTGCAGGGTCCGATGTTTATGGCTTATCATAACGGTCAGCCGTTTAACGATAACATGCTTCGTCCGTGCCCGCTGCTGGACAATCCGCAGGCTCTTCGAAAGATGGTGGATGAGTCCGGCGCAAAATCAACGGATGTCGCGGCGCCGGAAGATGTACATGAACTGACGTCGAAGACGGAAGAAGCTGCCAAAGACTGGGCGGAAGTTGCTGATCCGCTTTGGGCGCGTGACGGCGGAGCCATTCGCAAAGCACGTGAGGAAGCTGCAGCAAAGGCCGGTAAGAAACCCAGACAGAATCCCAGATAGATTTGCGGATGATTTCCATTTGCAGTTAATGGCGACAAATTAGGGGAAATGTATCCTGCGAAGGTACATTTCCTTTTTTTTGCCATTTTTATTTCCCGGAATTCGGAATTATAATGTGATTTATTGTAGCGGAGGCTGTGCGGTTTGCCTTAACGGCGGGATTGCCTTGCGGAATCTTTTCCGGCATTCATGTTTGCTTGCCGG
>DCDB01000114.1 GCA_002316215.1 Lachnospiraceae bacterium UBA1066
AAGATGTCAGCCGGTTCGTTCCGCCATACGTGGCCGAGATGATGAAGAAAAAATTTGCAGATTCTTAAAGAATTTATATACAAGGAGAGAAAAAATGGCCAGCAGAATTGAACAGATTATTGAAGAGATTGAAGAGTATGTAGATAATTGCAAATTCCAGCCGCTGTCAACGACAAAGATCGTCGTCAATAAAGAGGAACTGGAAGAACTTTTACGGGAACTTCGTCTTAAGACGCCGGATGAAATTAAACGTTATCAGAAGATCATTTCCAATAAAGATGCCATTCTTGCTGATGCCCAGGCGAAAGCCGACGGGATTATCGCGAACGCGGAGGCAAAGGCCAAAGAGCTTGTAAGCCAGCATGAAGTTATGCAGCAGGCCTACGCACAGGCTAACGATACGATCAATAAATCCAATCAGCAGGCTCAGGGAATCCTTGATTCCGCAACGCAGGATGCAAACAATATCCGCCTTTCAGCTATTACGTATACAGACGATATGCTGGCGAACCTCGGCAATATCATGAAGAGCACAATTGATGATTCGGGAGCAAAGTACAACGCTTTTATCGATTCTCTTCAGACTGCTTACAGCACGGTCCAGCAGAACCGTCAGGAACTGGCTCCCCAGACGTCTCAGGCGGCAATCAATTCTGTTTCCGATGAAGGAATAGAGGACGACAAACTGGACGAAGACGAAGAAGACTGAATATAAAAAAGCGTGGTAAGGGGATGTTCTGCAGGAGCGTCCCCTTTTATTATAAAAACAATTATTAAGGAGAACGTTTATGGGTAAAATTGAAAGCCTAAAACCGGAAAGAGTATTTGACTATTTTGAGGAAATTTCAAGAATCCCCAGAGGTTCGGGCAATACGGGAGCTGTCAGCGAATATCTGCAGAAGTTCGCCGAGGATCATAAACTTGAATGCGTAAAGGACGATGCGGGAAATGTAATTATAGAAGGAAAGGCATCAGCCGGCTATGAGAAAGCACCCTGTGTCATACTGCAGGGCCATATTGATATGGTCTGTGCGAAGACGCCGGATTCGACGCATGATTTCACTAAAGATCCTATTGAACTGAAAAGAGACGGTGACTATCTCTATGCCCAGGGTACTTCTCTGGGAGGTGATGACGGAATCGGAGCCGCTTATATCCTTGCTATTCTGGATGACGGAGAGATTGCTCATCCGCCGATTGAAGCTGTCTTCACAGTTGATGAGGAAACCGGAATGCTCGGTGCCAGCGCTTTGGACGGAGGCATGCTGAGCGGAAAGATTATGATTAATCTTGATTCTGAAAAAGAAGGAACAATGATTGCCGGATGTGCGGGCGGTCTTCGCATTGATTCTGTTATTCCGGTTACCCGCGCCGCTATAAAAGGCGTTCCTGTCATGGTTACGATGCGCGGACTTTTGGGCGGGCATTCCGGTGAAGAAATTAATAAAAACCGGATTAATGCCGATAAGCTGATCGGACGCTATCTTTACGAGCTGGACAAGAAAGCTGCCTTTTCGCTTGCTGATTTAAGCGGCGGAGATAAGGATAATGCCATTCCGAACGAAGCAAAAGCCCACCTTGTTATGGATGAGGAAGATTTTGCCGAACTTGCGAAATTTACAGAGGAATTCCAGAATACCCTGCGGAAAGAATACGCAGGCACAGATGACGGCCTTGAAATATTAGTGGAAAAAGGCCATGAGCATAAGATCTCCGTCCTGGAACCGGGCAGTCAGGATAAAGTCATTTTCTTCCTGAACCATACGCCCTACGGCGTAAGGAAAATGAGCGCCGCAGTAAGCGGTCTTGTCGAGACGTCCTGCAATCTGGGGATTATGAAGTCCGGACCGCAGCAGTTCGTGGCGACTACCAGTATCCGCAGTTCGGTTGAATCAGAGAGGACGGAACTGACGGATGAAGTAGAGACTCTTACGGAGTTTCTTGGCGGCACTTTCATTGAACGCGGTATGTATCCGGCCTGGGAACTTAAGAAGGACTCAAAGCTAAGAGACGCCATGCAGACGGTTTATAAGGGAATGTACGGAAAAGAGCTGGAAGTTGCGGTTATCCACGCGGGACTTGAGTGCGGGCTTTTCAGTGACAAGATAGCGGATCTTGATGCAGTTTCCATCGGTCCTGATATGCTTGATATTCATACGGCAAATGAAAAACTTTCAATTGCTTCGACAGCACGCGTCTGGGATTTCCTCTGCAACGTCTTGTCTGCCATCATGTAAAGAAAGCCGCCCATGGACATTCAACTTTGGAGGGAAATCCTTGATCCCTATGAGCAGGCGGTTGCCGAACTGCTCGTAAAGTTCAATAATCTCAAGGAAGAGCACCGGAAGAAAAATATATATTCACCGATAGAGAGCGTCAGCGGACGTGTCAAGACAGTTACAAGCATCCTTGAAAAGATGCAGCATAAGAACATCCCGTTTGAAAGAATGGAGGATGAAGTCGAAGACATTGCCGGAATCCGCATCATCTGCCAATTCGTCGAGGATATTGAAAAAGTTTCGGAACTGATCGATATGCGTACAGATATGCAGGTTTTCAGCAAAAAAGATTACCTGACGAACAAGAAGAAAAGCGGCTACAGAAGTTACCATCTGATCGTCTGGTACACAGTCCAGACGGTAAACGGGCCAAAGAAGATCCAGGTCGAGATACAGATCCGGACAATGGCCATGAATTTCTGGGCGACGACAGAGCATTCCCTTCAGTATAAATATAAAGGGGCCATTCCTTCTCATGTCGCCGTTCAGCTCCAAAAAGCCGCGGATGCGATTTTTGTTCTTGATGAAGAGATGTCTGAGGTGCGTTCCGAAATAATGGATGCACAGCTCGATTCCCAGATCCAGACAAATCTCGTAAAAGATATTCTGACAAGCATTGAAAATATGTATAAGCTTGATAACAAGCGCGAAGTCATAAAGATCCAGGATGAATTTTACAGAATCTTCCAGACACACGATATTGGAGAACTGGAGCGCTTTCATAAGCAGCTGGACATCATAGCGGAGGGCTATCGTGCCCAGTCGATCGAAGAAAAGAACTGACAGAGGATTCACGGTTTTGAAACTCCCGGAAGCTTTTACAGAAAACATGAAAATAATACTTAAAGAAGACTATCCTGCCTGGCGGGATAGTTTTCTTGAGTTACCGGCAAACGGCCTCCGTGTCAATGAAAATAAAATTTCCAGGAGCGATTTTGCCGCTTTATGGAAAAAATTCGCGCATGAAGAACTTGAAGAGATACCATGGGTTTCGAGCGGCTTTTTTACAGACGGCTCCGCACGTTATTCCAAGGATCCGTTTTTTCATGCAGGCCTCTATTATCTTCAGGAGCCTTCTGCGATGACACCCGCTGAGAACCTTCCGGTTGTTCCTGGGGATTACGTCCTTGATCTGTGCGCGTCGCCGGGAGGAAAGGCTACGCAGATTCTTTCCAGGCTGTCCGGCAGAGGTCTGCTTCTGGCAAATGATATTTCCGCCAGCCGCGCAGCAGTTTTAAAGAAAAATATTGAAATGTCCGGAGCGCGGAATGCCTTTGTGACGGCAGAGAAGCCGGAAAAACTTGCTGCGTCTTTTCCTGAATTCTTTGATGCCATCCTGGTCGATGCGCCCTGTTCCGGAGAGGGAATGTTCCGGCGCGAGCCTTCGATGGCTTCTTATTGGGAAATGCACGGACCTTCTGAATATGCGCCGAAGCAGAAAGAACTGCTTACGGAAGCTTTGCAGATGCTGAGGCCGGGCGGGTATTTAATGTATTCAACCTGCACATTTTCTTTTGAGGAAAATGAAAAGAACGTGCTTGAACTTCTGCGAAAAAATCCTGATCTTCATTTATGCGCCGTAAAAAGCTTTCCGGGGTATTCTTACGGACTCCCGGAAATTCCTGTCTGCGAAGGAGCGTCCATAGAAGATGGCGTTAAAAACAGGGAGCGGGCTTGTGCGGACACGACGGGAATAGAGAAGTGCGTACGTCTTTATTCCCACAAGATGAGAGCTGAAGGGCAATTTATGGCACTCATGAAAAAAGAAGGAAACCATTCTATAAGAAAAGAGAAGGAACCGCTTCTCCTTGAACGGGATAATGAAATTTATCTTCTCCCGGAGGGACTGCGTCCGGAGCCTTCCCTGCGCTATCTTATGACCGGACTTCATATCGGGACGAGAAAGAAAGACAGGATTCTTCTTGCGCAGCCTTTTGCCATGGCGGGCGCACCCGGCTGCCCGCTTACAATTTTGAATCTTCCGCATGATGATTTGAGGACGATTAAATATTTAAAAGGGGAAACAATTGAAGCGGACGATACACTGACCGCCGGGCCGAAGGAGGGGCAGGAATGCATGACTCTTTTCAGGAAGACCAGGACGAAAGAGATCCTGGTTATGACCGAAGGTTTTCCCCTCGGATTTGCCGAACGAAACGGAACTTTTCTTAAGAATAAGCGCAATCCCGGCTGGAGGATGCTTTAATGGATATAACGAAATTCAAAGCTGTAATTTTTGATCTTGACGGAACTCTCGTGGATTCCATGGGTATGTGGATCGATATTGACGCCGAATATCTGGCCCGTTTCGATCTTCCTGTGCCGCCTCATCTTCAGCAGGACATCAACGGTCTGCGCTGGTCGGAAACTGCGGAATATTTCCAAAAAAGGTTCCATATTGAAAAAAGCATCGAAGAAATCGGACAGGACTGGCTTGATATGGCGAGGGAGCAGTACCGCCGCAGGCTGCCGCTCAAGCCCGGAGCCCGGGAATTCATTTCCTATCTTCAGGATCTTAAAATTCCGTTGGGAATAGCTTCAAGCAACCATCCTGACCTTATAGAAGATTTCCTTGAGGCTCATGGTCTGGACGGCTGTTTTAGTACCGTTATTACCTGTGAAGATGTGAGCGCCGGGAAGCCGGATCCTTCTGTTTATCTTACCGCCGCACGGAAACTGGGCGCGGAGCCCGGCGAATGCCTTGTATTTGAAGACATTCCGAACGGAATACTTGCCGGGAAAAGAGCCGGGATGACGGTCTGCGCCGTATACGATGACTATTCGGTAAATGCGGAAGATTTAAAGAAAACGCTGGCAGACGGATGGATCAGGGATTATCGTGAACTTTTCGATTTCGGATGCCTTTAATGCACAAAAAGAAAACGTGCATATTGTGCAATTATATGTTAAAATAGCACCTTAAAGGAGTTTAAAGATGAAAAAAGCCTGTAAAGGAGAATACGGCTATTTTAAGTCAGAAAGACTGAGACGCTTTTTTGTATCGCTGGGGCTTCTGGCCGTACCGGCACTGATTCTGATAACCGGAATCTTATATTTCGGAACTGAAAAAAATATTATGACAGTGGTCGCTATTGTCGGCTTTATTCCTTTCGCAATGTCCATCGTGGGTCTTATTATGGTGTTTTTGCATAAATCCCTTCCGGCGGAAGAATACGAAAAGATTTCCCCGCATGAAGGTACGCTGACAGTATCCTATGAGCTGTACGTAACTTCGGAAAAATACAGTACGATGATTGACTGCGCGGCGATATGCGGAAATACTGTCGTAGGATATGTGACGGATAAGAAAGGCAATATGCCTTTTACACAGGATCAGGTGCAAAAGGTGCTGCGGGCGAATGGTTTCCATGTCACGGTTAATCTTTTGGATAATATCGATCATTTTACGGAACGTCTTGACAGTATGAACAGCCATGCCGATTATCTCAGGAAGGATTTGACTTTTACTCCTGATCCGAAGTACCCTGATTTCTCGCGGGAAGAGATGATTCAGCATATTTTGTTTCAGATTTCACTCTGATACCCGCGGGAGAACCCGCTGAAGAAGGTCCGTCGGATATGAAGGAAATTGAGATCGGGAAAAACGGCGCAGGAATGCGCTTTGACAAATATTTGAAAAAAGTGCTGAAGCTGGCGCCTTCGGGATTCATTTACAAGATGCTCCGGAAGAAAAATATCACCCTCGACGGCCGCAAGGCTATGGGAAATGAATTGCTTTCACAGGGCTCAAAGGTACAGTTCTTCCTGTCGGACGAGACCTTTAAAAAATTTTCCGAAGACGGGCAGGAGAGAACTTTTGCTTCGCACAGGCTTGATATTCTTTATGAGGATGAGGATATTATTTTAATCAATAAAGAGTCCGGAATGCTTGTCCAGCAGTCCAACAGCAAAGAAGACAGTATTTCTGAATTCCTCGTATCCTATTTGCTTGCGGAAGGCGGACTTAATAGAACGGAACTTGCTTCTTTCCGTCCCTCGCCCGTAAACCGTCTGGACAGGAACACAAGCGGAATTGTCCTCTGCGGAAAAACAGCGGAGGGACTCAGATTTCTTTCGGAAGTCCTCCGGTCACGAAGTTTAAGAAAAGACTATCTGGTACTGGCAAAGGGCGAATCCGGTATTTCAGGCAGAAGAACCGCCTACTTAAAAAAGAATGCGGAAACGAATCTTGTATGCATCACAGAGGATGAAATTCCGGGAAGTGAGAAGATAGTCACAGAATTTATACCGCTGTCATCTTCAAAAGGCTTTACTCTTTATAGCGCCGGGCTTATCACAGGAAAAACTCATCAGATACGTGCCCACTTATCTTTTCTGGGGTACCCGGTGGCCGGTGATCCGAAATATGGAAACGCCGCTGTCAATCATGAGCTTAAAGCGGCCTACGGGCTTTCGAGGCAGTTTCTGCATTCCTATAAAGTCGGATTTTCAGAAATCAGTAAAGAAAAGTTTGGTTATATGTCAGGCAGGGTGTTCTGTGCACCTCTGCCTCAGGATTTAAAGAAAGTCTTAAACGGACTTGGTTTTTCTGCAGTTTTTTAGAAGAGCGAGGGTTCATCTGTGAAAAAAGAGAATTCAAATCAAGTAAGATCCGCTGCAGGCGAGATCGTACAGTATATCATCCTTATGGCGATTGTTGTCGCCGTGGTTCTGGTTATAAACCAGTTTATTATCATAAATGCAAGGATACCGTCTTCTTCGATGGAAAATACTATTATGGTCAATGACCAGATTTTCGGCAACCGTCTGGCCTATTCCTTCGGAAATCCTAAAAGGTATGACATTATTATTTTTAAGTATCCGGACGATGAGACGAAGTATTTCATAAAAAGGGTTATCGGGCTTCCCGGAGAGACTGTGGTGATAAAATCCGGCAAGGTATATATTGACGGCAGTACGGAACCTCTTGACGACAGTTTCTGTCCGGAGCAGCCGAAGGGCGATTTCGGCCCTTACACGGTGCCGCAGGACTGCTATTTTGTCATGGGGGATAATCGTAACGACAGCCATGATTCCAGATACTGGATAAATACGTACGTTACGAAGGATGAAATCCTGGGCAAAGCCTTCTTAAGGTACTGGCCGATCTATAAGTTTGGACCGATCGGCTGATGGCGACCTGGAATTCGCGCGGCCTGCGGGGCTCGGCGCTTGAGGAAATCATAAACTGTACAATTTCAAAATACAGGGAAGATGGGCTTGCCCTGATACAGAAAATCCCTACTCCAATTACGCCGATACGGATAGAAAAGGAAACAAGGCACATCACGCTGGCTTATTTTGACCAGAAAAGCACAGTAGATTATCTGGGCGCGGTTCAGGGAATACCTGTCTGTTTCGACGCCAAAGAGTGTGCAGAAGATACTTTTCCGCTTCAGAATCTTCATGAACACCAGGTGGCATTTATGAGGGACTTTGAGAAGCAGGGAGGTATCTCTTTTCTTATTATCTTCTTTACGGCCAGACTGGAATACTACTATCTGTCTTATAAAGAAATGAACTTTTTCTGGGAACGTATGCTGGGCGGCGGTAGAAAAAGCTTCCTGTATGAGGAGCTTGTTCCCGGCCATTTCCTTGACAACACAGGCAGCCTTATCCCGATACTTAAAGGCTTTCAGATTGATTTGGATGAACGTGAGGAGAAAGAATGATTAATCGAGTCATACATACGCCGGAAGGCGTGCGCGATATCTATGGACAGGAATGCCGCAATAAAAAAATGCTGATGTTTAAGCTGCACCAGGTCTTTGAAAAATACGGCTACCGGGATATCGAGACGCCGACGTTTGAATTTTTTGACGTATTTTCGAACGATATAGGGACGACACCTTCTAATGAGCTGTATAAGTTCTTTGACCGTGACGGGAACACGCTCGTACTGCGGCCGGACTTTACGCCCTCTGTCGCACGGGCGTTTTCCATGCACTGTCACGGAGGCAGCCTTCCGGTCCGTCTATGCTACGAGGGAAGTACTTTTGTAAATTCGGCAGAGTATCAGGGAAGGCTTAAAGAATCCACGCAGATGGGCGTCGAGAATATCGGCGATGCATCTGCAGCGGCGGATGCCGAGATTCTTTCTCTTACATGCGAACTGCTTCTTGCAGCCGGACTTGAGGAATTTCAGGTTAGCGTCGGTGAGGTTGATTTCTTCAAGGCACTTGCCGAAGACTCGGGACTTGACGAAAATGCGGTTGAGGAAGTCAGAAAACTCATATCCAATAAGAACTTTTTCGGCGTCAGTGAGCTTTTGGATGCTGCAGAGACTTCCGATGCCATCAAAGAGGCTTTTGTGCGCCTTCCGCAACTTTTCGGCGGTCCGGAAATTCTTAAAGAAGCCTCTTTATATGCGGTAAATCAAAAAGCAGCAAAGGCTGTTGAGCGGCTTGAAGATATTCACAGTATCATGAGGACACGCTCCCTTGAGAAGTATATTTCCTATGATCTGGGGTCCCTCAGTAAATATAACTATTATACCGGGATTATTTTTTCGGCTTTTACTTACGGAACAGGCGAACCCGTTGCCAAAGGAGGAAGATACGACAATCTCCTGGGACATTTCGGAAAAGATTATCCGGCGGTAGGTGCGGGGCTTTATATTGATCAGCTTTTGAGTGCACTGGAGCGTCAGCACATTTCTTTCGACGGGGAGGTTAATGAAAAATGAGGACATTGACGGTTGCCCTGACGAAGGGAAGGCTTGCCAGAAAGTCTTTTGAACTGTTTGAAAAGGCGGGAATCCATGCCGAAGGCGCTGAGGATCCGAATACAAGAAAACTGATTTTTGAGGATAAAGATCTCGGCATGCGGTTTTTCCTGGCCAAAGCGCCGGATGTTC
>DCDB01000225.1 GCA_002316215.1 Lachnospiraceae bacterium UBA1066
GAGGCGGTTTTCAATTACGATATACCGCAGGATGACGAATATTATGTCCACCGTATCGGCCGTACCGGCCGTGCCGGCAGGAAGGGAACAGCCTTTTCATTTGTTGTCGGAAGAGATGTTTATAAGCTCAGGGAAATCCAGCGTTACTGCAAGACGAAAATCATTCCCCAGGCAATTCCTTCGCTCGGGGATATAACGGAGATTAAGGCTGAGAAAATCCTTGACCAGGCTTCTAAGCTTATCGAAAATGAAGATGTTGATCTGGAGCCTATGCGCGGCATGATCGATAAACGCATTTTCGAGGACGAGGTGTCCTCCATGGATCTTGCTGCAGCGCTTTTGAAGCTCCAGATGGGCGAGGATTCGGATGAAGACATGCTGGCTGACGCCCGTACGCCGAGAGATCTGGACGATCTTGATGACCGCAAGGCAGGCGGACGCGGCAGGAATCAGGAGGGACGCGGACGCGGCCGTGACGGAAGAGGCCGGAATTTTGATGACCGCGGACGCGGCGGGGACGACAGGGGAAAGAACCTTGACGGAAGGAAACTGCATGTCCGCAGAAGAGAGGAAGATAACAATATCCACAGCGATGACGATATGGTAAGGCTCTTTATCAATATCGGCCGTAACCAGCATGTGCGTCCGGGCGATATTGTGGGTGCCATCGCAGGAGAATCCGGTATTTCCGGGCGTATGGTCGGAGCAATTGACCTCTATGACAGCTATTCCTTTGTTGATGTGGATCGCCAGAATGCCGAAAAAGTCATGAAAGCCATGAGAAATGTAAAAATTCGCGGCCTCAGCGTCCATATGGAAAAGGCAGAAGGCCAGAAGTAATTAAACACTAAAAGACAACCCCGGGAGGTTGTCTTTTTTATGCAGAAGGCGCTGTTTAATCGGATATGGAAAAACTAATAAAAGCACTAAAAAAGACAATCCGGAGAGATTGTCTTTTTATTAAGGGAAGGAGTTACCGCTTTAAGCGGATATGAAAAAGAAAAAGTTTTTGTATCTATCAACAATATGAAGTATAAGGTAAAATTATGTGCAGACTTTGATTGCTTTGTAAATGTTAAGTTAACAATAAAAAGACAAATTATGAACGAAGCCGGATTATAAACAAGAAAAAATGAATAAAAGGCGCTGCGGTTTTTTCTGCAGCACCTTTTATAGATCGTATTATGTTTTATTCAATCATAATGTGCTTAGCTTCTTCAACCTTCGGATTTGCTTCTTTTTTGGGAACGCTCACCTTCAGGATACCATTTTCAAAGCCGGCCTTGATATCTGCTTCTGTTACATCCCCGCCGACATAGAACGTTCTTTCAATCTGTCCGGAATAACGTTCGCGGCGGATGTACTTTCCGGTTTTCTCATCCTTTTCATCCTTGTTCTCACTGCGTTCAGCTTTAATCGTGAGATATCCGTCCTTAAGGTCGGCATGAATGTCTTCTTTCTTAAAACCCGGGAGTTCAAGTTCCATATCGTAATGGTCATCAAACTCCTTTACATCCGTGCTCATAAGAGAGCTGCCGGTCGCATGGAACATGTCCGGTGTCTGACGGTCAAAAACATCATTGAAAAAGTCATCAATAAAATTATTAGTAAATACGCTTGGTACTAACATAATGAATACCTCCTTTGTGTTGCTGTTGATGTGTTTCTTTGTTCTAGTGATAATATAACACCAACTGTTAGCACTGTCAATATGTGAGTGCTAATATTTTTAAAAATTTTTTGCGCATTCCTGACAGGAATATGCTATTATAAAAAGGCCAAAGGAGGTTTCTTATGCAATCATTTAAAAAATCGTCAAAACTTGATAATGTCCTCTATGATGTTCGCGGTCCGGTTGTTGAAGAAGCAGACCGCATGATTGATCAGGGAATAGAAGTACTTAAGCTGAATATCGGGAACCCGGCTCCTTTCGGATTTAATGCCCCGGAAGAAGTTATCCGGGATATGGCTTCCAATTTGAGGGACAGCCAGGGTTATTCCAATTCTAAGGGAATCTGGGCTGCCCGCAAAGCAATTATGCAATATGCCCAGAACAGAGATATACCGAATGTTTCAATGGACGGAATTTATACCGGAAACGGTGTATCGGAACTGATAAATTTATCGATGTCCGCTCTTTTGGATGACGGTGATGAAATCCTGATACCTGCGCCTGACTATCCGTTATGGACGGCGTGCGCGACTCTGGCCGGAGGAAAGGTTGTTCATTATATCTGCGATGAGGAAAGCGATTGGAACCCTGACCTTGAGGATATCGAAAAAAAGATTACGGACCGCACGAAAGCTATCGTAATTATCAATCCGAATAATCCGACAGGCGCGGTTTATCCAAGGGATATACTTGAAAGAATTGCTGAAATTGCCAGAAAACACGGTCTTATTATTTTCGCGGATGAAATATATGACCGGTTGCTTATGGACGGCCTTACGCATACTTCCATCGCGTCACTTGCGCCGGATCTTTTCTGCATTACATTTTCCGGACTTTCAAAATCGCATATGATCGCTGGCTTCCGCGTCGGCTGGATGATTCTTTCCGGAAACAAGGAAATTGCAAAAGACTATATTGAAGGAATCAAGATGCTTTCTTCCATGCGTCTGTGTTCAAATGTGCCGGCGCAGTCGATAGTACAGACGGCTCTCGGCGGAACACAGTCGGTAAATGAATACGTGAAGCCGAACGGACGTGTCACGCGGCAGAGGGATTTTGTTTATGAACGGCTGTCTTCAATTCCGGGAATATCGGTCGTAAAGCCAAAAGCGGCTTTTTACTGTTTCCCCAGGCTCGATAAGGACAGGTTCGGAATCCATGACGATATGCAGTTTGCCTATGATCTGCTGGAAAGGGAGAAGGTTCTGATTGTTCAGGGCACGGGCTTCAACTGGCCGGAACCGGATCATTTCCGTATTGTCTATCTTCCTATGCTTTCGGTTCTTTCAGAAGCGATGGATAAGCTGGAGCATTTTTTCTCGGAGTATCATCAGGAATGACGGCGGGACTTTGATATATGAAGCGTGACAGAAGAAAATATATTATATCAGCTGCAGCGGTTCTGGCGGTTTTGCTGCTTCTTTCAGGATGTGCGGCATCACCGACATCCGAATATAACAGGCTGGTCGGAATTACGGTAAAAGGGGTAAGCTCAGGCAGTTTGTACGATATGGGAACCATCCTGTCGGAGAAATTGAAAGAGGACGGATGTGCTGTAGAGCTTCAGTTTTGCGGCGATACCTGGTCGACGCAGGCGGTTCAAATGAGGAGCCTGGTTGCCAACAGGGCATCCTGTATCGCTGCCGTTCTTGTCGACGGCAGTAAGGAGGATCTTTCCGGCTCTTTCAGCGCAGCGAAAGCGGCCGGTATTCCGGTCGTTATTATAGACTCTGAAAAGGCACTTTCGGATCCTGCGGGAACCGCGGAAGAAGCATATCAGGAAATTAAGGAATATTTGTAATTGGCTTACGGTTTCTAAACCGGAAGATCAACGGTTCGCCCGGCCATACGGCGGATTATGTCACGGAGTAAAAAAATACATTCTTTCGGAACGGGCGCCTATGCCACTGCGATGAGCGGCATTGTTTCGGAACGGGCGCCTATGCCACTGCGATGAGCGGCATTGTTTCGGATACCATAGCTGTGGGCCGCAGCCGGATTATTTCCGGTTCGTCTA
>DCDB01000065.1 GCA_002316215.1 Lachnospiraceae bacterium UBA1066
GACTTTTGACGCTTGCATCATACTATAAAGACTGAATAAAAAGTGATGTGGGGTCAGAAGCGCCTTTTGGCACCTGCATCATTTTTTGTCTTTATTCACGAAGGAAGCTTCCGCCGATAAGAAAAATCGCCGCGGCTGCCGGATAAATGTTATAATGGCGTTGTTTTTAAGCAGGGTAGCCGGAAGGAGACAGCATGAAGATTATTGATGCACATTTGCATATTTTCGATCAGGGTAAGACGGAGAGGAACCTGACTAAGCTGTATAAAAAGCTTGGTATCGAGTCCGGGATTGTCATGGGAAACCAGCCGCTTACGCTTTCGGCCTATCATTTTTCCGAAGGTTTTCATTTCTGCATCGGAATCGGAGATTTTGAGCGTTCCCTGGATCCGGGTGAAGAAACGCTGGCGGCTGCCGAAGCACAGCTGAAAAGGCCGGAATGCGCCGGAATAAAGATTTATACCGGCTATGCGCCGGTTTACGCAAGCGATGACTGCCTGAAGCCCTATTACCGGCTGGCAGGGAAATACGATAAAGCAGTGGCTTTTCATACCGGAATGACGGCCGGATCCATGGGCCTTCTCAAATACAGCCATCCCCTCGCGGTTGACGAAGCGGCCTCGGAATTTCCGGATGTACGTTTCGTTCTCTGTCATTTCGGGAATCCTTTTCTTGCAGAAGCAGCGGCTGTCATGGAAAAGAATGCCAACGTCTTTGCGGATCTTTCGGGACTTCTCGACGGCTATACCGAGCTTGACCCATACTTTGAGAAGCAGGCCGGTTATGTGCAGATGCTCCGGACATGGATGGATTATGTCGAGGATGATACCCGCTTCATGTTCGGCACGGACTATCCGGCTGTCGATATTGAAAATTACATTGAATTTATCAGCCGGCTGGTCCGGCCTGAAAGCAGGGAAAAGATCTTCTTTGAAAATGCCAGCCGCATCTACCGGCTGGGACTATAGAAGAGGAAATTTTACGATTGGAGAACAGACTGTAAAACGCAGTCTGTTTTTTATGAAAAAATTGGCACAAAATACAAAAGATAATGGCTGGTTAATGCATTGGAAAGACTGATTATTTATCAAAAATGGCCGTGCGTCTGCACGGCCATTTTAAACGGGAGGAAAGAAAAGAGGATTATCGGCCAGTGAACAGCCGGATTTTTTTGAGCGTCGCCGCTTTAACGGATTCTGTAACGGCCGGAATAAGGGCGGTCAGTTCACGCCTGTCAGAAGCACAGAGCATCTCATAAGCCGATACAGCGCCTGCAGTATTGAGATCCGTGAAAATATTGATTTTGCTGATGCCTTCCTGAATCGCTTTCCTGAAGTCACTGTCAGACAGTCCGGAGCCTCCGTGAAGAACGAGAGGAACGCTGACTTTTTCCGCGATTTCACGGATCCTCTCAAAATCGAGCTTCGGCGGAAGCTTGTATGCTCCGTGTGCTGTGCCGACAGCGATAGCGAGCGCATCCACGCCGGTTTTTTCTACGAAATCCAGAGCTTTTTCAGGATCGGTGTAGAAACGGGAAGGATCCGTGAGATCGGTTCCGTTTTCATTTGTCCCGTCATTATTCCCCACATGGCCCAGCTCGCCTTCGATCGTGGCGCCGAAGGAGTGGGCGATGTCTGCCATTTCCTTAACTTTTTTCATATTATCTTCATAGCTTTCGGTAGAGCAGTCATACATGACGGATGAAAAACCAAGTTCCAGCGCCTTTAAGCAGGTCTCTTTTTTAAGTCCGTGATCCAGGTGGACGACTACCGGAACGGCTGCTTTTTCCGCCATCGGGAGCAGAAAATAGGAGAGTTCTTCCAGCGGCCCGAAAGGCAGCAGGATCTCAGCTGTGCCGATGATAACCGGAGATTTTGTTTCTTCTGCGGCGGCAAGGACGCCTCTTGCCATTTCAAGATTCACTGTGTTGAAAAGTCCGACGCCATAATGTTCCTTTTTCGCGGGAACAAGGACATCCTTAAGGTTTGCGAGCATAATTTCCCTTCTTTCTGTTTTCTTGCCGATCTGTTTTTTATCTATGGTACAGGTGTCAGAAGCCATTTTTGACTCCGGCATCCTGTCTGCTTGTTTTTATTCGTTTTTCTTCCAGCCCTGCCGGATTTTATTCCGGAGAAAATCAAAGCTTTTAAGGCCGCTTAAAGCGTCATAGGATGTTACGCAGCAGGCGCCGGTCGCAGCGGAAAGCTGCAGGCATTCCTTTGGAGGACAGCCTTCCAGCATGGCGGTCAGGAACGCTGCGATACTGGTGTCCCCGGCCCCTGTTCCGGAAAGTACTTTTTCGGGAATATAGCTTTTTTCAAAACCTTCCTGATCCGACCAGACGAGAGGGTTCAGTCCGGCTTTCGATCCGATTCCGGCCAGGTCTTCTTTTCCGGCCGTCCGGTAATACATGCCGGGTTTTCCGCATTTTATGACGATGATTTTAGCGCCCAAATCAAGGCAGCGGTCTGCAAGCGGCTTAATGTCCTTTTCGATATCCAGGGTTTCCATCATATCACGGCCTTCTGCCCGTGCCTGCCAGCTTAAATACCGTTCCCTGTCCAGCATGAAGCAGAGTTCCTCTGCGCTGGGCACAAAGAAATCGACATACGGAAGGACTCTTGCAAGTATCTTTTCCCAGTCGGCATGGCCGGCATCGGAATCCGGGTCAATCGCCGCCATATCCAGTGAGGTGGCGGTGCCGGCTTTCTTTGCACGCATCATAATCTTCAGAAGTTCTTCGCCGTCATTTTCATACATGGAGCGCATAATCGGCGGATAGCCGAAATGGAAGAGGGCGGCCTCTTCCAGCATCTTCTCCGGGATGTCCTCCGAACGGAAGCTGTCATTGGCGCCCGGATTGTGCAGGAAAATCCGGTCGATACCGGGAACGGCCAGCACGACCGAGTAGGAAGTGGAAAGTTCCGGAGAAATGAGCATATGCTCTGCAGCGCCGTGTTCTTTCAGAATATCAAGGACCATATGTCCGAAAGCATCGTCTCCGACCTTGCCCATGAGCATTGTATCGGCGCCCAGAAATTTCATGGCAAGTCCGGTATTGGCCACGGCACCGCCTGTATGCACGTCGGCTTTTCCGACATGGATCAGTTTCCCCGGCTGCAGAAGCTCCCGGATATCATTTTTCGTATTATTTGGAAATACCGGCGTTATATCCACACAGATATGGCCGGCGATGATTGCCTTCTTATTCATAATATTCCCCCGGAATACTTATTTTTATTCATGGCACCCTTCCTGAAAACATTCGGAGAATCGTATTCATTTTCAGAAGACGTATCTGAAGAGAGGCTGTCTTCTTCCGGATATTTTATCACAAAACACAGGTGCCAAAGGAAATTTCTGACACCTGTGCATTCCGGACTGCATCGCTTTTATACGGCATTTACAGCCGGCAGGGTGATTTTACTGAACGCCCATGAGGAGGTTCATGACATACATTTCGAGACCCTCGAAGTCGCGGTTCTCGACGCACTTCTTCTGGAAATCATAATCGAAGCGATCTGCTTTTTCTTCCAGGGCTTTAAAAATATTCAGGCTGTTCTCCAGATGCTTGTAGCTGTCTTCATCTTTTGTCGTGCGCATCGCCTTGACATCGAGGCCGACGTATTCGCCGTGTTCGCCGTAGTGGTTCTCTTTCAGGACCTTGACCTGGTTGAAGGCAGCGCGTAGATTTTCGACGCCGAAGGACTTATCCTGGTCGTAGCGGATGCCGTTCTGGTCATTAAGGTGAACTGTCATCAGTTTGCCCATTGCCAGTGCAAAGCCGATTTCATTTGCCGGATCAAGTCCTGCCAGGATGGCGTGGGCGCTTTCGAGGTTTCCGCCGACGCGGGAAGGATCCGTGGTGGCAGCGGAAATTGCCATGACATGTCCCATGGTGCCGCAGATCGAGCGGTCAATCGGCTCATTCGGCTTGGATTCAATGCAGACCTTGATCTTCGGGTCATAGGCAAGCATCTTATTGATGGCTTCAATCAGCATCTTTGTAGCCCACACCGGAGACTTGGATTCTGCGCAGAGGGTTCCTTCACGGGCAAGCCAGAGGACGATCATTGAAGCGCCGAGTTCATTTGCGATGTCGATGGAGCGGTAAGCGCGCCACATAGCGTATTCACGGTCCTTTTCGGAAGTGCTCATGAAGCCGCCGTCGGCCGTATGCGGATCCATCCAGAGACGCGGAGCTACAAATTCAGCGGCGAGTCCGTAATGATCAAGTTTCTTCTTAAGTTCTCTCGCTTTTTCTTTGATTTCTTCTTCGGTGTAGCTGTTGATGTTCGGTACGGCGTCATCGTCATGGAACTGAACAGCAGAAAAACCGAGCTCTGCAAATTTTGCAAGTTTTGTATCAAAATCGATTTCTTTCCGGGTAGCCGGGCCGTAGGAATCCGCTCCTGAATGTACGTTCCAGGGACCTGCTGAAAATTTAAATTTCGACATCTTTTTAATCCTCCGTTTTTGATTTGGTTGTTTTGAATCTGGTTACATTAAAACAGAAACCGGGAACCGGAAAATGACAATCTTGCGATTTTTTTGATATCTTCTTGTGCTATACTCTATTTGCAGGTCAGGATAGCGGAGGCTGCTATGGGAAAAGAGAAAGAATACGAGATTGTCCAACATACGATGATGAACCATCTGGAGGTGCTGATCGTTGAAATGACCTCGCGCAACCCGCATGGCCATTCGGATCTGGAAATCGGGACAGTTATAGAAGGATCTCTTGAACTGATCCTCGACCAAAAGCATATAAAACTGGAAAAGAATGACGTCTATGTCATCAATCGCTACCAAATCCATTCCTTTACCGGAAAAGGGAAAGAGAGCCTGGTTCTGGCTTTCCAGATTAACTCGGAGTTTTATAAGAATCTTTCTTCCGATCAGAACCGCTTTCAGTTCCGCAGCATCATCCGGAATGCGGATGCAGGCCATGACCGGCTCCACAGCAACCTTATGGAATGCGCGGGCAGCTATTATTCCCAGAAACCATTTTTTGAAATAAAATGTGCCTCTCTTCTGTTTGACTCTCTTTACCTGCTTGCAGGAATGGAAGGGAGCAGGATCATCAGCGATAAAGAATATGCGATGACGAGAAGCAGCACTTTGAGGCTTAACAGGATCCTGGAATATATGGCGGAACACTATGCAGAGCCGGTCCGCCTGGAAGATCTGGCGGATGCCGAGCATATTACTTCTTATCATGTGTCCCATTTTATAAAAAAAGCCCTGGGCATATCCTTTCAGGAATATTTGAACAATCTCCGCTTTGAACAGGCCTACAGGCTTGTCACGCAAACATCCTTTAATATTTTTGAAATCTGTATGGAATGCGGATTCTCAAGCAGCCGGTATCTCAATCAGATGTTCCTGAAACGGACCGGCTGCAGGGCGCTGGATCTCAGGAAACAGAAGATAACCTCTGAATTGGAAAATACCGTGCTTCCGATAAAGAATATTCAAAAAAGGCTTAGTTTTGAGCAAAGTAAAAATCTGTTTCAGGAGTATTCGGGGGCTGGGGCATCCGGATTGCTTGAGCCGGCCGAAAGCGGTGGTTCATGACCTTATTATAATCTGCGGGAGAATTCTTAATGGAGCAGTTAAAAATGCACGAAAAATCCCAAAAGGAATTCGTGCATTTTTACGTCTTGAGTAATCCATTGGATTTAAGATACACTTCTTTTAGCAAATGAAATATCTTTTCAGATAATCTTTTCAGAAATGTTCTTTTTAAGAACGGCCTTTTCGAGATCAGTCTTTCCCCAAAAATTTAATTAAAAGAATGGATATCCGTACCTTTGTTTTCTGCGCCCTATTTTAGCTTAGATGATTTGATGATGTAGCGTCAAAAGTCTGATAAATTTTCTGTTTGCAGTAGAAAGGAGGTGATCTTATGAGCGAACTTCAGGCATTCTGGAATGAAGAAGACGGCGTTGGCGTCGTTGAAGTCATCCTCATCCTGCTTGTGCTGATTGCACTGGTCCTTATATTTAAGGAGCAGCTGACTAAAGTTGTCAAATCGATACTGGCCAAGGTTGCATCGCAGAGTAACTCTGTCTAAAAGACGGAAGACACAGCGAAAAAATTTATTGCAGGGAAGGAGGAGAGAGAACGGGAAAAGCGAAAAGAGAATTAAAAAATTAAGAGTGTATTGAGAAAATGGGAGCGTATTGGAAACTGAGAGAGAATTGGAAAAATAAGTGAGAATGGGAAACTGAGAGAGAATTGGAAAAATAAGAGAGAATTGGAAAATTGAGAGAGAATTGGGAAAACGGGGAGAGAACAGGAAGAACGAAGGGAAAGAATTAAGGAAAGGGTAAAAATCAAGAATGAAAAGAAAGGAGCGGACTGTGCAGGAGAAAATGAAGGCGGATCAAGATAAAATGGCGGAACGGAAAGGCAGCATCACCATCTATCTCAGCCTCATGATGACGCTTATGATTTCTCTCATCATGGCTTCGATTCTTTCCGTGAAGGTGCAGGCCGGGCGCATGCAGCTGGCGAACAGTGTGGATCAGGCGATGTTTTCCCTTTTCGGACAATATGACCGGGAACTGCTTGATAAATATGACGTCTTTTTCCTTGACGGAAGCCGCGGCGCATCGGGATTGCATATTGAAAAATGCTATGACCGGCTGCTTACGGATATGAGCTATATTCTTAAGCCGAACAAAAACCGGAGCATTTTCGGCGGAAAAAATCTCCTGACACTGAACGAAGCCAAGGGCTCCGTCACCGGCTATACGCTGGCGACGGATGCAGGAGGCGCGCCTTTTGCATCCCAGATTGTCGACTATATGAAGGATACGATCGGGCTTCAGGGCCTTTCCCTTCTTCTTGCCCGTGTCACGCAGCCGGCCGAAACCGTGCGGCAGCAGGAAAATGAAAACATTGATTTGGCGGCCGGAAATGTCGAAAGTACAGGCGCTGCAGCCGGAAACGGAATTTCCGGACAGACCTATGCCGATCTGGAAGCCGCATCGGCAGAAGCGGTAAATGCGGATGCGGAAGCAGCCGAGGCCGACCGGCTTTCGGGCGGTACGGGAGAGACAGAGGCTCAGGCAAATGCGGCTGCGGTTCCGGAAGATTTTGTCAATCCGCTGCCGGCACTTACGGAACTGAAAAATACATCCATCCTTAATCTGGTCATTAAAGATACGGACAGTATATCGCAAAAAACAATGCAGCTATCAGAACTGCTGAGCGGACGCGAAAAGGAAAGCGGGATGGGAGTGGTTTCCGTCAAAACGGATCTTAACAGCACGGAAAGCCGCCTGCTGTTCAATGAATTCATTTTAAAGAAATTCGGAACTTACAGGAAGCCTTCGGAGAGAGCAGGCCTTTCTTATCAGCTGGAATATATCCTTCAGGGAAAGGACAGCGACATCTCAAATCTTGAGGGCGTCGTGACAAAAATCCTGCTTATGCGCGAGGCGGCCAATATGGTCTTTCTTCTTACGAACGCGCAGAAACATGCTGAAATCCAGGCCGCTTCTGAGGCAATTGCCGCGCTTCTCTTACTGCCGGGACTGGCACCCGTGCTGGCGCTGCTTTTTACAGCCGGCTGGGCATTTCTGGAAAGCGTCATTGATCTCCGGGGACTTCTTTCCGGACACCGCATGGCGCTGGTAAAGACAGAGTCGACGTGGCAGGTGGATATCAGGATGTTTACCAGCATTAAGGAAGGTACTCCGATTAACGGCGCGGCAACTGATTTTGACAGCTTTATTAAGGACGATCCCCAGGGCTTTACGTATGAAGAATATCTGCGCATTCTGCTTTTTCTTACTGCCCGTGAGAAAGTGACGGCCGGCTGCATGGATATGGCTGAGAACACGATCCGCAGCGGCGGCCGCGAAAAATTCAGGCTGGACTGCTGCATCGACAGCCTCTCCGTTGAGATGAATGTGCGTTCGGAAGAACGCATCACCTTCACAACAGAAAAGACATTCTGCTACCGGGACTTGTAAGGATGCTGCCGAAACATGGGAAAAACAAAAGGTGTGGCTGTGCGGGTCTGTGGAAGAAAAAGCGCAGCAGGAAAAGACCGGGACACGGGAATGGGAGGAACGGAGGAATGCCTTTTCTGGAAATAGGTAAAAAAATAAAACTTTTCAGACGCATTTCCGTGACGAAGAAAAGGCATTCCCCCGTTCCTTCCGGCGCGGTCAAAGAGCCTCCGGATGAAGCGTGTATTACGGATGGATCAGGAGTACCGGACGGATCAGGAATTACGGACGGATCAGGAGTACCGGACGGATCAGGAATTACGGACGGATCAGGTGTACCGGACGGATCAGGAATTACGGACGGATCAGGTGCTATGGACAGGTCAGATATATGCAGGGGTTCCAGGCGGATGTTGAATCTTAGGCGGGCTTCCCTCACGGTTGAAGCGGCGATAGCGCTTCCGTTCTTTTTCATGGCTGTGGTCATGCTGATTACTTTTATGGATGCCGTAGGAATCCAGACGTCCAAAAATCTGGAGCTTTCGAATAAAGCCCGGAAAATTGCGATGATGAGTTCGGCTGCAGGTTCTGCGGCGCGCGGGACGGCCGCCGACGGCATCTATATAGATCTGGCTGAAAATTACAGCTTTAAATATCCTTTTACCGTCCTTCCGGTTCCGGATCTTAAGATTGCGCTCCGCGCGCGGGTCTATCCATGGGTCGGATACAAAACGGGCAGTGACGATGCGGATGACAGCAATGATTCGGATGAGATGGTTTATATCACCGACAACGAGAGTGTTTATCATACGCATGCCGACTGTACGCATCTTGACCTTACGATTATTGAGACGACGACAGACGCTGTCGGCTCTCTTCGCAATAAATACGGACAGAAATATAAAAAATGCGACTATTTTCCAAAAGATTATACAGGCACCGTCTATGTAACGGAAAAAGGAGACTGTTATTATCCTTCGCTGAATTACGGAGGCGTAACGAGGCATGTACATCTGGCAAAAAAATCGGAAGTCAGCGACCTTAAAAAATGCGATCGCTGCGCGGCACGGGACGGTACGGACGGAGAAGATGACGGAACTTAAGAGCATGGCACTGTAAATGCTTCATATTCTGAGAAGGCTTCAGACACTGAAATTACGGAAAACTTTGAGACTTATATTGGAACATAAACAAAGATCGGAGCGGCTGAAGATGGAAAATATACTTCCGGCGAAATTGCCGGTTGGAACGATTGCTGCGCTGCTGTTTCTTCTCTTTAACAGCGTCTGTGACATCCGGAAAAGAAGAATCAGCCTTCGGGCCGCCGCATTGGCAGGAGGCTGCGGCATTGTTTTTGCACTTATGGAAAGGAAGGATCTTCCGGCCGGGCTTTTCCTTTCCCTGATGCCGGGTGCGGTTTTACTTCTTCTGGGGCTGCTCAGCCGCTGGGCTGTCGGGGGCGGTGACGGAATTGCGATGCTGGTTTTCGGTCTCTATTATCCTGCTGCGGAAACTGCGGAAATCCTTCTGCTTGCTCTTTTGATATCCTCGCTTTTGGCCATTGTCCTGCTGATCATGAAAAAGAAAGGAAAAGAGAGCTTTCCGTTCCTGCCGTGTCTTCTGATGGGGAATGTACTCTTTTTGGTGCTGCCGAAATGAAAAGTCTGCAAAAGGCTTCATTTACGATTGAAATGGCACTCATTATGCCGGTAATTCTTCTTGTCGTGTTTTCGGGCATTTATCTGATGGCCCATGTCAGGAACAGGGCGTTTCTTACAGCTTCGGCGTGCGAGCAGGCTGTCAGCGGTCACGATCCGGAGACGCCGGCACTTTTTGCGGCGGTTGATCCGGCACGGTCGAAAGAAGACAGTGAAGAGCGTCGGACGGTTTCCTTTAAGGCCGGTACCATTTATTTTTCAGGACAGGCGTTATGGGACATAAAGGCGGAAGGAACCTATGAAAAAATCAAACCGGTTACGTTTATACGGAAGTTCCTGGCTGCCAGGCAGCTCGTGGAACCTCAGGACGGACTTGATTAAAGGAGGCATACAGGTGGATGCGGAATTCAAAAGGGATATGAATCACAGCTATATGATCCTGAAGAGCAGAGAAGATATGGATATGGAATCTTATGAGACCAGGGTGATTCTTGCGAACAATATCGCCGGTATTCTTCCCTGCCGTCTTTCTTATATCAACGAAGATACATACTTCAGCTATGATATTACCTCCCGGCAGAGTCTTCCCGTGCTTTGCGAGAGCCTGAAAATAAACAAAGAAGATCTTCGGAAAATTCTGGAAAGCATCCTGACGACCCTGGCAGGGCTGGAGGATTATCTTCTGGATCTTAAGCATCTTGTCCTGGAACCGAAATTTGTTTATGTGAACTTTGAAACAAGGCAGACGTCGCTCTGCTTCGTGCCTTTTTACGGCCGGGATATCCGTGAAAGCCTGCGTAACCTTACGGAATATCTTCTGACGAAAATAAACCATGAGGATCAGGAAGGAGTTGTGCTGGGATATCGTTTTTATCATGAACTTCAGGAAAGTAATTCGCAGCTTGGGGATATGCAGAGACTTCTGGCAGGCGGCAGCGCGGGATCAGTAAAAGACAATACCGGAGGAAGACCGGAATCAGGTCCGGAAGAGGAAGAATCCGGGATAAGGATGTATGCCGGGACGGATGCCGCGAACGGAATCTTTGAGAAAAATTCAGGAGAATACAGTAAGAAAGCGGAAGAAAACGAATTCTTTTATGAAGAGAATGCCGGAGAAAATGGATACGGAGCAAGTGATGGCAGGGAAAAAAGTTATGAAGCGAAGAGCGGCAGAGAAAAAAGTTACGGGGCGAAGCGGGGCAGAGAACATGTATGGGAAGAGAAAAGTACACGCCTGACAGTTCTGAGAAAATTGCATGTTGAACCTGCGGCTGTAAGAATCGCGGCGGGAGGAGCTGCAATTGCGGCGGTCGTTTATGTATTCCTTCATTTTCAGGGGAGTATGTCCGCAAACCCTTATACCTGGGGCGGTGCAGCCGCAGGCTGTGCGGCTGCTGCGACAG
>DCDB01000162.1 GCA_002316215.1 Lachnospiraceae bacterium UBA1066
AGAAACAGGGATGACCGCGCAGCCGGATCTTTGCGCGATCTTGAAGCTTCCGTCGTGGAAAGGCGCAAGAGCGGTCTCGTCGCCTGACTTGTTGCGCGTTCCTTCCGGGAAAATGAAAATTGATATTCCCTCATTTACGTAATCGGCAGCTTTAAGGATTGTCCGGACACCTTTCCGCAGATTTTTGCGGTCGATAAAGAGACAGCGCAGGAAGCGCATATTCCAGGTCAGGATGGGAACGTGGCTGATCGAATCCTTCGCGATATATCCGGTGCGGTTTTTCATCTGGCTGTAGCTGATGATGACGTCGAAAAAGCTCTGATGGTTTCCGACAAAGAGAACGGCCTCATCGTCGGGTACATTTTCAAGCCCGATGGTTGTGACACGTACGCCTGCGATATGCCATACGACCTTAAAGGCCCACTGGACAATCCGGAGCATGGCGGTTTCCGCAGCAGTGCGGTTGAAGATCCTGATAATCAGCATGACCAGCATAATGGGGCAGGAGACAAGAAGATAGAGGATAACAAATATAATGCCGATAATTAAACGCAGCATGGCAGTTTCCCTTCGCTCTTTTTCGGGCTTATGATATCAGCCCTTTTTAAGATGATTCAGATTGCCTGACCGCTTCGCGGTTTCCGCAATCGTATACCTGATTATAGTTCCAATCCGGGATTTTGCGCAAGAACTCCTTGAACTTAAGGGGGATACATTTTATAATTGCTGTATACACGGCAGGCAGAGAAGGCCGGGAGCATGGAATGTGCATCCCGGTTTTTAGAAAAGAAGAGGAACGGATGATCCTAAAAGCGACGGCAAAGGTAAATCTTAGTCTGGATGTCCTTAAGAAACGTACAGACGGCTATCATGATGTAAGAATGATCATGCAGATGACGGGTATGTATGACAAAATTGAGCTTACGGCGGTGAAAAACCGGCCGGGAATTTCATTTTTCACCAATCTTTCCTATATCCCGTCCGATGAAAATAACCTGGCTTTTAAAGCGGCGAAGATGCTGATGGATGAATTTTCAGTCACAGACGGGCTGGATATTGATCTTAGGAAGTTTATTCCGGTGGCAGCAGGCCTTGCGGGCGGCAGCTCGGATGCGGCGCAGGTGCTGATCGGAACAAACCGGATTTTCGGGCTGGGGCTTGATAATGAACAGCTTATGGAGAGGGGACAGCGGATCGGGGCGGACGTACCCTACTGCATTATGGGAGGGACGGCGCTTGCGGAAGGTCTGGGCGAGAAGCTGACGCCTCTTCCGCAAATGCCGGACTGCTTTCTTTTACTGGCGAAGCCTCAGGTCAGCGTATCGACGAAGTCTGTTTATAAGGCTTTAAAGCCGGAAGAAATCAAGCTTCATCCGGATGTTGACGGCATGATGGAGGCTATCAGGGACGGGAATCTTGACGGTATCGCCGGGCGGATGGCGAATGTCCTTGAAGGCGTGACGGCGCCGCATTATCCGGTAATAAAGGATATTGAAAAATGTATGACGGAAGCAGGCGCTCTGGCGGCTGTGATGAGCGGGAGCGGGCCGACGGTTTTCGGGATTTTCAGGGATGAGAAGAAGGCCAAGGCCTGCCGGGATACGGTCGGGAGACTTTTTCCGGCCAGGGTATTTTTAACGAAACCTTATTCTGTCGGAGGATCGATTTATGGAGAATAAACCTGAAGTAGAAGACAATTCGTATATGCCTCTTCGCGAAGTGGTATTTACGACATTGCGAAAGGCGATTCTTAAGGGAGACCTGGCGCCGGGAGAACGTCTGATGGAGATTCCGCTGGCGGAAAAACTCGGTGTGTCCCGGACGCCGATACGCGAAGCTATCCGTATGCTGGAGCATGAAGGTCTGGTGAATATGATTCCCAGGCGGGGGGCGCAGGTCGCAAAGATTACCAGCCAGGAGCTGAATGATGTGCTGGAAGTCCGGAAGAGCCTTGAAATCCTTGCTATCGGCAGGGCCTGCGAACGGATGACACAGGAAGATATTGAGAAAATGCAGGCAGCCGGAAAGAGATTTTCAGAGCTGGTGGAGAGCGGCGAAGAAGGGCTCACCGGTCTTGCGGAAGCGGATGTCGCATTTCACGATGTCATTTATGACGGAACGAAAAACAGGCGCCTTATACAGATCCTGGGGAACTTAAGGGAACAGATGTACCGTTTCCGTATTGAATATCTGAAGGAACGGGAGATCAGGCAGTCTCTGGTAGTGGAACATCAGGCGATTATGGCAGCCATTGAGCAAAGAGATGAAGCTGCTGCAGTGAAACTTATGGCGGAGCATATTGACAACCAGCAGAAGGCGATTTATGCAAGCCTTGCCCTGTCGGAGGCATGATAAAGGATGACAAAAGACGTTCTTGTAAACATCAAAGGCATACAGACTGTTTTCGGAAGCCCCGGGGAGCCGGAAGAGCCGATCGAGCTTTTGACGGCCGGAACCTATCGTAAAGAAGACGGCAGGCATATACTGGAATACGATGAGGTATTTGAAGACATTGCGGGGGGAACCACGAAGAATACGGTCATCATTGAGGGCTCTTCGGTTGAGGTTATTAAAAGCGGACAGACAGATGTCGATATGTTTTTCGAAGAAGGAAAAATGAATGTCTCTTATTATACCACGCCTTTTGGCACCATAGAGATGGGCATTGCAACAACCGGGCTTAAGGTATCCGAAGAAGATGAACGGCTGACAGTGAAAGCGGAGTATGCTCTTTCCATGAATGCGCAGCATGTTGCGGACTGCTCACTGGATATTGTAGCGGAATCAAAAAAATAAGACCCGGCGGGCCTTATTTTTTTACTTTCTTTTTATTGTCTTTATTGGCAGCTTCGATTGTTGCGGCAGCCTTATCTCTTGATTTCAAAAGCTTTGAACGCATCCGCGCCATAAATTTCTGCTTCTTGGGAGCTGCAGGAAGAGGACTGTGCAGGCCTCTTACATCCGTAATATAGATCCCCGAGATAGTTGCCCTGATTTCCTTTTTAACCGGGATGATATCAAAGATCCTTTCATCCGCGACCATCGTCATAATCCTTGCTCCGTACATCGGAACACCGGTAAGCTTGGCCTTGACAATCGGAAGCTTGCTTCTGCGCATAAGCTTCGGAGTCTGATCGATGACGGCCTGCGGAAGACCGGAGCTTTTCAAAGGCAGCCGCTTTTTATCGATGACCAGCATTGTTACGTTCTGTTTTGCGGCGTCAATCTGTTCTTTCTGAGCTGTCTGCCTTTTTTCAAGGCGCTTGCCTACAAAATATAAAATGACCAGCGCAGCCACAAGAACTGCCAGAATAATTAGTAAAACCTGCCATACCTGCACGATAAAAGCCTCCCCGATCTTCATTTTCATGAGAAGCGCCTGAATAAAAAAGATGACGCCGAATCTCATGCATATCCTAAAAAATAATATCATGAAATAATCTTATAAGCAAGAAAAAATGCTGGAATGAAATAAAAGCCGACGCTTTTGCATCGGCTTTTATTTCGGGGACTTCCGTCCTTAACTTTCCAGAACATATTTGTAAAACATCACAATGCCGTTCTTATCAGCGCCCGGCAGCCGTCACAATG
>DCDB01000266.1 GCA_002316215.1 Lachnospiraceae bacterium UBA1066
TTTGTCACTTCTTAGTATTAATATATATTTTTTTAGCATAATATTCTACATTTTCGGCAGTTGTGCACATCTGTCACCAGGTTGTCATCAAAGTGCACCGGGATTACAGAAGCCGTACAGCGCCGAAGCAATCCGGGGTATCATGAGTGTCAAAAGATAACTCTGGCCCCCATAACAAAACTTTAAATCAAATGGTACTTTTCTGCGGTTTCCTTAACGAGCTGCCTTGCAGCTTCATCTAACGGAAGAAATGGTTTTCTGCATTCCCCGCAGTCTATGCCCTGCAGCTTTAGAATCTCTTTAGTTCCCTTGAAGACACTTACTTTGCATAATACTGAAATAATGTCATTCGCTTCCGCCTGCAGTACCTGCGCCTCCCTGATTCTGTTTGATCTGTAAAGCCTGCGCAGTTCTATGAATTTTTCGGCCATAAAATTAAAAGAAGTCCCGATTCCGGCATCCGCCCCGGCACTCAGGGCGCTCAGGAATATTTCATCGTGACCGCAGAAAAAGTTCTTTTCAGGCCAGAGCCGGATCAGCCGTTCCAATTGAAAAAGATCATAGCTGGTATGTTTCATGCCTCCGATCCCGTCTATTGCAAGAAGTTCCGACATATCGGGTTCCGAAAAATGAACGGAAGACATATCCGGAATATTGTAGACAATTACCGGGATACCGGTATTTTCGGCGATTTCTTTGTAATAAACTTCATATTCTTCCATGGTGAAGGGAAAATAAAAAGGCGGAACGGAAGAAACCGCCGCCGCACCGCATTTTTCCGCATGCTGTGCCAGTTCGATTGTCTGTTTTTCGGCAAACATCCCCGCGTGTACAATAACATCCGCCCTTCCGTCCACCGCATCCATGACTGCTTCCAGCAGATACTTCCGCTCCGCCATGGTCAGCATATAGGATTCACCCGTACTGCCCGCGACATAGAATCCGCTGACCCCCTTTTTTATGTTAGTTTCAATCAGCTTCTGCAGAGGCTTTACCGCAATCTCTCCGTTTGCGTCGAACGGAGTCACAAGCGCAGGATAAATCCCCCGGAACTCTTTTTTATTCATTTTTATTCCTCTTTCTGAATGACATAATGAAGGTGCCAAAAGTATCTTTTGGCACCTATGATGCTTCGGATTGCTTCATCGCCTCGTGATTCCCGTTATCCCTGCATCATTACATTTCTTAAGTATCCGGATAAGGCTTCCGTTTATATCTCTTCAAGGGCGTCCGGTCCCCATCCGGTCGGCTTACGGGCCAGTTTTATCCCGCTGTGTTCATAAATGACAATCTCAAGGCAGTAGCCGGCCGTGCATTCCGTCTCCAGATGGCCTCCTACAGTCTTTCCACCGGTTGAAGCAACAGCATGGATATGCGGCTCTCCGTCTGCGATAACGCCGGACATGGAGCAAAGCTCAACCGGTTTATGATCCCAGCTCATATACTCATTTTCGGCAGGGTAAGTTTCACTGGTCGTTGCCAGCCAGTGCATATGGCAATGATCCATAGACCCGTAGCCGCAGACAATCGCTGCATTTTCAATGTTCTGCTCTTTTATCGCTTTTTTCACGGATTCCAGAACCTTATCCCCGCGGTCCAGACGGATAATGATGACCCTTCCTCCAATTTCGTTTGTGAATGTTTTCATAGATGATCTCCAATCTCCGCCTATCCGGCGGCTTTTCTGGTTTTCTGCAGTTTTCAGGCCTTGCCTTTGGAACCGAACAGAACCATATACCTCTCCAGTTCCTTCTTATATGCCTCATAGAAGAACGGAAGAGTATCATGCGGCGCATGCACCACGCTGTGAAGAACCGCATCGCGCCCTGCCTGCATCACATCCGTACCAATATTGATTTTGCAGATGCCCTCTCTGCAGGCACGCGCCAGATTGTCCTCGCCCGTTCCGGAACCGCCGTGGAGGACAAGCGGCACATTTACTGTATCTCTTAGTTCATGCAGCAGATCAAAATCAATATGCGGTGTTCCCTTATAGACTCCGTGTACTGTTCCGATGGCGACTGCAAGACAGTCCACACCCGTACGCTCCACATATTCTTTTGCTTCTGACGGAACCGTCAGTGCCCTTTCTTTCATATCATCCTTATCGCTGTAGCCCACGTGCCCAAGTTCAGCTTCTACCGTAACGCCGCAGGCATGGGCTACTTTTACTATTTCGCTGACCTTTGCAATATTTTCTTCAAAAGGAAGTGTCGAACGGTCAGCCATGACTGCCGTGAAGCCAGCCTGAATTGCACGCATCGCATGTTCATATTCCGCACCGTGATCCTGGTTAAGGGCTACCGGGACAGAAGCTTCCAGCGCCAGATCCCTGCACATACGGGCAAAGAAACGGATATCCGGATGTGCCTTATAATTCAGGTTGATAATAACCGGGGAATGCATCTCTTCTGCCGCATCGATAGAAGCGCGAAGCGTGATTTCATCCTTATTGCTCGGTGCGACTACGGCATAATGGCCTTCCTGTGCTTTCTTTAAAAGCTCTCCCATTGTTACGAATGACATTGACTGCCTCCTTTTCCGCCTCTCCGGCGGTTACCTGTTTTGATATATTTTTGACTGCCTGATAAATGAAAGCTGCACTTCGGACCGCTTACGGCAGCGCCGCATACTTTCCGGCATTATCTTTTATTGATTCCGAATAATTTCCCGCCGCGTTCTTTAAAAGCTTCTTCATTTTCCACACCGCGGGTACAGTTATTGTGAATTTCTGTTCCTGACAGGAACTTTTCCAAATTCTCCATTCCGATCGAATATTGATGGTCGATACGTTCATTCGAGAAACCGGCACAGTGATTCGTAAGGATCAGCTTCTCCGCCGGAATATCGTAATACGGATCTCCCTTCGGGCAGCCTTCCCCTTCATAGACATCCACCGCCGCCATCCTTATCTTTCCGGTTTTCAGGGCATCCAGAAGAGCTTCCTTATTGACAAGAGCTGCTCTTGCCGTATTAATAAATCCGCAGTCCGGTTTCATCAGGGCAAACTGCTCGGCATCAATCAGGTTATGGTTTTCCGGCGTCACTCTGGCCAGGACGCTGATATAATCGGATATTTTGCAAAGCTCATTCAGCCCGACAAGTTCGATCTTCTGTTCCGCAAGAGCATCCTTCGGCAGAAACGGATCATAGGCAACGACTTTCATATCAAAGGCCCGGGCGTAAGTGGCAAGCCTCCGTCCGTTGCGCCCCATGCCGACAATTCCCAGCGTCTTTCCGAAAAGTTCTTTCGATTTGGATGTGACAATATTTCTCAGGGCCTGCTGATTGTTTTTATCCCAGCCGTCCTGTCGCATATCAGCTGACAGTTCAAAAATCGGGGCAGCCATATTAATCATCAGGGCAAATGTAAACTCGGCAACCGACACCGTGCAGCGTCCGGCACTGTTCAGGACGGGAACTCCCGCGCTTTTTGCGGCTTTTAAATCAATACTCTCTTCCGGTCCATCCCGTACAGACAGAATCAGTTCAAGATCAGGACTGTTCTTCAGGACTTTCTCAGTGACTTTGTCATAAGCATCGAAAAAGATCCGGCAGCCCTTCAGCTGTTCAATGAGCTCATCCTCATTGAAGTAATCATTGGCACGGTTATGGACATTAAAACCGGCCCGTTTCACATCGACAATTTCACTGAATTTTTTCTCCCATTCGGGACTGTAATCTGCTGTCCAAAGCATTGTTGGTTTCATTTCTATATTCTCCTCTCCTGCTGCCGGATTCAGCAGCCGCTTTTGCGCACCGGATCCGAATGATTGAATTCTTTCATGCAATAACGGAAAATGATGGACTTTTCCTGTGTGACCTCTTCCAGTACGGAGGACATGCATTCACGGCTGTTGCCGCTCATTTTCTTACCGCCGCCAAAAGGAAGCTCCTGTGCCCGGAAGCCGCCCGATCCGTTAACCGCCACCATTCCGGACTTCAGCGATGCAGCAACCTTCATGGCATCCTGGAAATTATTCGTAATCACGCCTGCGCTCAGCCCGTAGTCCGAAGATTCTGCAATCTCGATAGCTTCATCAAGCGTGTCAAATGCAATAATCGGGAAAACCGGTCCGAAGATTTCCATATTCCGGCATACATCCATATCGACTGTTACATCATCCAGTACTGTCGGCTCATAAAATGCTCCCCTGCGGTGTCCGCCGTAAATAAGCCTGGCGCCCTGTTCCACTGTCTGATTCACCTGCCGCTCTACTTCCTTCGCGGCTCTCTCATCAATCAGGCAGCCATAATCTGTGTGGATATCCATAAGATCACCGGTCTTAACCGTTTTCAGCCTTTCCTCGATCAGACGCTTCATGAATTCATCTTTGATGGAACGCTGAACAATAAAACGTTTTGCGCCTGAGCAGCACTGCCCTGCATTTCTGGTTTTGTCCCCGGCTTCATTTACCGCAAGATCCATATCACAGTCCGCGCAGATAATCAGAGGATCATTTCCGCCCAGCTCAAATTTGTAGGAAGTCAGGTTTTCCGCACAGTGCCTTGCAATTTCCTTTCCTGCATTTATACCGCCTGTAAGATTGACCTGGGCTACAAGAGGATTTGAGGAAATAGCATTTCCGACGGTAGAACCGCGCCCCGTTACGCACTGGCAGGCTTCCGGAGTGACACCGGCTTCAACCAGAAGATTCATCATGCGAAGAACTGTCAGAGGATTGTAGGTTGCCGGTTTCACAACAATTGCATTTCCTGCCATCAGCGCCGGTCCTGCCTTGAATGCCCATAAGGCTGCCGGAAAATTAAACGGGACAATGCAGGCAATAACCCCGAGCGGCTCGTGTACGGTTATCTGCAGATCGTCGTCATATCCGCCTTCAATTCCCATGGGAAGTGTCTTGCCGTAATGATGCTTCACGATCTCAATGGAACTTTCAAAGGTCATAGTAACAGAATCAATTTCTCCATAGGAATCAAAAACCGGTTTTCCGGTTTCCAGCGTCAGCTGTTTCGCAAGCTTTTCACGGTTAGCCGCAAGAAGTTCAAGAAATCTGCGAAGTACGGCTTCCCTCTCCCGGACGTTCTTTTTGTACCAGATCTTCTG
>DCDB01000032.1 GCA_002316215.1 Lachnospiraceae bacterium UBA1066
TTTACTCTTCAAATTTTTCCCGGTTGATCCAGAGCCCCAGCGCCGGGTTCGGGATATAATAGATTTCCTCGCCGTCCGGCAGCGTATTGTAGCCGTAAGTCAGCTTCTCCGGATTGTATTTTTTGATCATTTCATCGTACGAAGCCGCCTGATAGCCGACGCCTCGTACTTCATTTTCCGAAATATTCCGGACAGCGTAGGTAATGGAAAATCTTCCGTCAGACGACCCGTGAATGAGGTGAGCGGCAGCGCCCATATTATCGCGCAGGTCCTGGTTTTCCGGCTTTTTAAACTCCTCCAGGATTTTTACCCGCCCGCGGTATCCGTATTTTCGTATAAGGACATCCACGGCAGGATCCTCTCCGAAACGCTCGATTCCGGGCGCCAGGATAATCAGCTCTCCGCCGGACACCTGCGCCATACGGGTACGGTAAACCGCTTTATTTCCGAGCCAGGTGCTCTTAAATTCCTTCGGCGTCAGGTAAACGACGCATTTCTTGATCCCGTGTTCGACAAAATCGATGTTCTTTTTCTGAGCCAGCGCGACCGCTGCTTCAAAACCCGACCGCTCTTCGCTGATGAACAGCCCGTGCATATGTATTTTGTCTTCCGGCGCTGTCGTAACCGTGAGTGCAAACAGGATCGGACGTTCTTTAAGAAAATGCGTGAAAGAATAATCAAAAATCTTCCGCACAGGCGTATGGTCGCGCCCCATCATCCGCTCCATACCGTAGACCGCACCGACCATATGCGAGGAATTAATCATTTGAGACCCGCCGCAGCCTACGAAGAGGTTCTTGGCGTGGTTTGCCATGCCGACGACTTCATGAGGCACGACCTGGCCGACCGAAACAATGAGGTCATATTTCGGATCCATAAGCAGCCGGTTGATCTCCACGCTGACCGGCGAATCCCAGAGTCCCTCCGTGATCTCCATAATGTAATCTTTCGGAACCTCGCCCAGCTTCACGACATCGGTCCGCCAGTTATGGACAATGAATTTCTCAAACGGGATATCCCCGTACATGGATGAGGCTTCTTCTTTTGTCATGGCCACATGCGTGCCCAGCGCCGGCATGACGTCGACCCCGGCGCCGGCATCCGTCAAAAAATGATAATAGGCATTCGTAATAATTCCGGCTCCGGAATAAAACCTTGTGATATCCGGCGGCAGAAGCAGCGCATGCTTAATTGTCCGATTCTTTAACGATTCCCGAACAGCGAGACGGATTTCATTATCCGAAAGCCCGTTCTCATTTTCTGCATACCGAAAAATTTCCATTTCTCTCCTCCCTGAACATGAAAAATGTCCTGAACGCTGCCCTGCCGCCTTATCGTTTTCACTGCCCTGTCCCCTTACAATTTTACCGTTTGACACGCGCGTTTCCTGCGTAGATGTTCCAGACCTGATCTTCCGAGGATGGCGAGCCGTAATCATTGAGGCAGGTAGGAACAAGCGCTCCGCAGGCCCAGCCGAACTGCATGCATTTTTCCGGCTCCCAGCCTTTCAGGACGCCGTATAAGAGGCCGCCCGTAAAACCGTCGCCGCCGCCGATACGGTCAAGCACCGGAATATCCCGCTGGTTCTCGACATAATACTGTCCGTCTGCTTCCAGGATGGCGCCCCATTTATGCTCATTGGCATTGATGACCGTGCGCAGCGTCGTAGCAAAGATCTGCGTTCCCGGGAATTCCTTCCGGGCGGTTTCAATCATGCCCTTGAAACCTTCGATTTTATTTTCAATATCCTTTCCGCCCGCTTCCGGTCCCTTAAGGCCCAGTGCCAGCTGAAAGTCTTCTTCATTTCCGATCAGGATATCCGCCATCCCGGCGATCTGCGTGAAAATGCCGCGCAGTTCCGTTTCACGGCCTTTCCAGAAAGAGGCGCGGAAATTGAGGTCAAATGAAATGACCGTACCGTAACTCTTCGCAGCTTTCGCAAGCTCCAGACAGAACTTACTCGTTTCTTCCGAAAGCGCCGCAATGAGACCGGAAATGTGCAGGATTGCAACACCTTCCTTTCCGAAAATGCGGTCGATATCAAATTCACGGATGTCCAGCGTACGTCCGACTTCGCCGGCACGGTCATTTGTCACGACCGGTCCGCGCAGTCCGTAGCCCGAATCGGCGATGTTGAACTGGTGGCGGTAGCCCCAGGGGCCGCCTGCATCGACCGAAGCTCCTTCATATTCGATGTTGCGGCTCCTCAGCTCATTTTGAATAAAGGAAGCAATGGCATTATCCTTCACAAATTTTGTCAGAACCAGGCCCTTATAGCCCAGCGAGGAAGCAATATTTACGACATTGCTCTCCGCGGACGTCGCCTGCATGTAAAATGTATGGCTGTTCTGGACGCACTGCCGGTCCGCCGGCGTAATGCGGACGCCCATGGACGTCGGGCAGGCAATCCCGTATCTATATTCTTTCTTCAGCTCTATCTTCATAATTTACCCCTTTCGATAAATGAATTTCTTTCGACGCCTGCATTTTCCTGCAGACAGGAAACTTTTTGACTTTTAACTCCCGCTTTTCCCATGATGCCCCGGATTGCTCCATCGCTTCGCGATTCCCGCAATCCTCAAAACATTCGGAATTCGCTGATTTGCTTCGCAAATCGCTTCTTCCTCATGTTTTTGCGCGTCCAAGGTCAAAAAGTTTTTCCTGCAAGCAGGAAACTTTTTGACTTTTGACGCTTGCATCATTATACTGTGTAGTTCTTTGACGACGTGGCTCCGCCGTGGCCGGTCCAGTTTGTATGGAAGAACTTTCCCCTCTCAGAATCGAGCCGCTCGTAGGTATGCGCGCCGAAGTAATCGCGCTGCGCCTGCAGCAGATTGGCAGGAAGAAATTCCGACGTATAACCGTCAAAGTAGGAAAGAGCCGAACTCATGCCGGGCACCGGGATCCCCTTCATCGCCGCTTCCGCCACAACCTTTCTCCAGGAATCCTCGCAGCTTTTAATCGTATCCTTGAAGAAAGGATCGAGAATCAGATTTGCCAGCCCGGGGTTGGTATCATAAGCTTCCTTGATTTTCCCAAGGAAAGTGCTGCGGATAATACAGCCGCCCCTCCACATCAGGGCAATACCGCCGTAGTTCAAGTTCCAGCCGTACGTCTTTGCGGCCGTCCGCATCAGAGTATAGCCCTGTGCATAAGAGATAATCTTGGACGCATAGAGCGCTTTGCGCATCGCTTCAAGAAATTCTTCCTTATCTCCTTCAAAGGCAGCCTCTTTCTTCGGATATTCCTTCGCCGCCGCGGTACGATCCTCCTTCATGGCAGAGAGGCACCTTGCAAAAACAGCCTCGCCGATCAGGGTAAGCGGAACCCCCTCTTCCAGAGCGGAAATCCCGGTCCACTTTCCGGTACCTTTCTGGCCTGCGGTATCAAGGATTTTCTCGACAATCGGAGTTCCGTCCGTATCCTTAAATGCCAGGATCTTTCCGGTTATTTCGATAAGATAGCTGGAAAGCTCCGTCTTGTTCCATTCCGTAAAAATCTCCGACATCTCGTCATCCGACATATGAAGGAGCTTCCGCATGATCTGGTAGCACTCGCAGATAAGCTCCATGTCACCGTATTCAATACCGTTATGAACCATCTTTACAAAATGCCCGGCGCCATTTTCACCTACCCAGTCGCAGCACGGTTCCCCGTCATCCGTGTGCGCGCAGATTTTCTGAAAAACCGGCTTCACGAATTCCCAGGCAGCCTTCGAACCGCCCGGCATAAGCGAAGGCCCGTTCAGCGCACCTTCTTCTCCTCCGGAAACGCCGGTACCGATGAACAGCTTTCCCTGGCTCTCCACATACTGCGTGCGGCGTGTCGTATCGTTATAATTGGAATTGCCGCCGTCAATAATGATATCGCCGTCATCTAAAAGAGGCAGGAGTGCGTCGATTGTCTGATCGACAGGACTGCCGGCCCGGATCATCATCATGATTTTCCTCGGTGCTTTAAGGCTTTCGACAAGCTCTTTAAAGGAATGGCAGCCGATAAATCTCTTACCTTTTCCGCGTCCTTCCGTGAAGCGGTCTACCCAATCCGTTTCAATATTGAAGACAGCTGCCGAATACCCTTTTGACTCCATATTCATTGCCAGGTTCTCGCCCATAACCGCAAGTCCGATCATTCCAATATCTGCTTTTTCCATTTTTTTCTCCTCATTTTTCAAATCCGAAATATCGTACCGTATTATTATAACAAATATCTTCTATCAGCTTTTTAAGTGCTTCTTCATCGTCCGGATATTCTCCGTCCTCAACCCAGCCTCCGATCAGATTGCAGAGGATTCTTCGGAAATATTCATGCCGGGCATAAGAAAGAAAACTGCGCGAATCCGTAAGCATCCCGAGGAAATTTCCGAGAAGTCCGAGATTTCCCAAAGATACCATCAGATCCTCCATGCCCTTTTTATGATCGTTGAACCACCAAGCGGTTCCGTGCTGTACCCTGCCTCCCGATGAGGCATCCTGGAAGCATCCGATCACAGAATCCAGCATCTGGTTGTCGTTTGGGTTCAGCGAATAAAGAACCGTTTTCGGAAGTGTGCCTGCCGTATTCATGGCGTCCAGAAGACCGATCAGCTCCGAAGCGGGAGATTCGTCGCCGATGCAGTCATAGCCGGTATCCGGCCCGAGCATTTCAAACATCGCTTTATTATTGTTGCGCCTGCACCCGTAGTGAAGCTGCATGACAAAATCTCTCTTCTTATATTCCCCCGCCATAAAAAGAAGGAAAAATGTCTTAAACTGCCTTTCTTCTTTCCTTGTCAGTTCTTCTCCTGCCAGACGCTTCTTCAGAATTCCGTCTGCTTCTTCATATAAGACAGGTTCATAGATCACCGTTTCCAGCCCGTGGTCACTGACGCAGGCTCCTCTGTCCTTAAAATAATCAAGACGTTCCGCCAAAGCTCCTTCAAAAGATGCCAGATCTTTTATTTCTGTCCCTGCACTTTCTCCCAGCTTCCGGATATATTCCGGATAGTCTTCCTTTTCAATGTTCATCGCCCGGTCAGGCCTAAAGGCCGGAAGGACTTTAAAAGGAAGACCTTCCTTAGCAATTTTCGCATGCCACTTAAGGGTATCCGCCGGGTCGTCCGTCGTGCAGATATGCGTGACATTTGATTTTAAAATGAGATAACGCGCCGAAATTTTTTCTTCCCTGATCTTTCGAAGGCTTAAATTCCAGACCTCCTCAGCCGTATCCCCCTTCAGGATGCCCTGATAGCCGAAATACCTCTGCAGCTCCAGATGGCTCCAGTGGTAAAGCGGATTGCCGGGAGCCTTTTCCAGCGTTTCCGCCCATTTCTGGAACTTATCCCGGTCGGAAGCGTCTCCGGTGATATATTTCTCTTCCACGCCGTTGGCGCGCATCATCCTCCACTTATAGTGATCCCCCTCCAGCCACATCCGGGTGATATTTTCATACCGTCTGTCCTCTGCGATTTCCTTCGGGCTCAAATGGCAGTGATAATCAGCAATCGGCATTTTATCTGCATAATCATGAAACAAATGAACAGCAGTCGGTGTCTGAAGCAGAAAATCCTGATCCATAAATTTTTTCATTTTCCCTCCGTTTCTTTGAATCCGGTTCAGCTTTACAAAGCTGAAAACCTTTATCGAGCAGAGCATATCAGTTTTTCCGTTTCTTTACTTGGTATTAACTGCTTGAAATATGGTGAAAATTGCTGTACTGTAAAATTCATAAAATATTATGGCGTCAAAGTACCTTATGACACCTATGATGCCTCGCATTGCTCCACTGCTTCGCGATTCCGCGGTTTCTAAAAACATTCGGAAACCACTTATTTACTGCGTAAATTGCTCTTTCCTCATATTTTGCGCGTCCGGGGTCAAAAGTTTTAGAGATGGAAAATTTACACAGTAAATTGCGTATTTCGACAGTTTAGATCATGAAAATCGCGAAGTAACGGAACAATCCGAAGTTTCATGCTATGAGGGAGAAAAGTCATGGAATTGAATAAAAACGACAAGTTCACCTACCGCCAGACGATGGACGCAAGGGACTTCGAATTCCATTATTACAAGGATGTCAACCCGCCCGACGTTGATTTTCACCAGCATCCATTTTTTGAAGTCTTCTTTTTCATTTCGGGAAATGTGGATTATATCATTGAAGGAAAAATATACAGACTGCGTCCCGGCGATATTCTTCTGACCAACAACAGCGACATCCACCGGCCGGTCATTAAACCCGGAAAGCCCTATGAAAGAATCGTAATCTGGCTGGGAAACAGCTTTATTTCAAGTCTCCACGAATGGGGAGACGATCTTGCAAGCTGTTTTCGCAGCGCTTCATCAAAACAATACCAGCTGATCCGCCCGTCAACCGAAAAGATGCTGCAGATGAGATCCCTGTGTTCTCAGATTTTAATTGCCCGGGATAAAAAAGAATTCGGAAGCCGCTCCCTTATGTATGCCAATCTCATCCGGTTTCTGGTTCTTTTGAATAAGGCTTATTTTGATAATTCAGAGGATATTAAAGCAGATATAGAAGAAAATGAAAAAATAAACCTGGTCATCGCTTTTATCAACGAACATTCCGGAGAAGACCTGTCACTTGAAATGCTGGCATCTCATTTTTATATCAGTAAGTATTACCTGGACAGTCAGTTTAAAAAATATACCGGAATGCCCGTATACCAGTTTATCATGAAAAAACGGCTGATTACGGCGCGAAATCTCTTACGATCCGGCGCCCCTGTCATCGATGCCTGCATGAAATCCGGATTCAATGATTATTCGAATTTCTTAAAGGCTTTCAAGCGCGAATTCAATAAAACGCCGAAAGAATACATCAGGGCCAGCCGCGAGGACATGTGGTAAGATTCCTGCAGGCAGAAAACTTTTGGACTTTTAACGCTCGCATCGTACTATAATATAGAAACAGGAAATCCGAAAACAAGGAGGGCACCAAATGAAGTCATCAATGCTTTACCCCGTCAACAGCCCGAGCCGTCTTAAAATCAGCCTGAACGGCATGTGGAAGTTTCAGCTTGACCCAAAGGGCGAAGGCCGGAACGGATGGCAGAACGGCCTTCCGGATCCGGACATGATTCCGGTACCGGCAAGTTTCGCCGACTTTTACACAGAAAAGAACATCCGCGAATTCTGCGGAGATTTCTGGTATGAAACCGATCTTTTCGTGCCTGCAGAATGGAAAGGACGGGAAGTCAGCATCCGTTTCGGCTGTGCGACCCATAAAGCAGTCGTTTACCTGAACGGCAATGCCGTGGCATCCCACGAGGGCGGTTTTCTGCCTTTCAATGCGGATATTACGGAAACTGCCCTGTACGGTGAAAGCAACCGTCTTTCCGTTCTGGTTAATAATGAGCTTTCTGAAGAACAAATTCCGTGCGGAACCACGCAGATGCTTCCGGACGGCAGTAAATTCGCGAAACCGAATTTCGACTTTTTCAATTATTCCGGGCTGCAGAGGAATATTTTCCTGACCGTATGCCCAAAAGAACATATCACGGACTATGAATTAATCCACAGGCTGGAAGCAGAGGATGCCTTCATTTCCTACAGTATAAAAACGACAGGAAGCCATCCCGTGAGCGTCAGCCTCTTCGATGCAGACGGCAGGAAGGCCGCAGAGGCATCGGGAGAAAACGGTATACTGGAAGTAAAAAAGGCGCATCTGTGGCAGGTTCGCAACGCCTATCTTTACAAAATCGTGATTCGTATCACGGACGGAAATCAGGTCGTTGATGAATATTCCGAAGATGTGGGAATCCGCACCGTTGCAGTCAAGGGCGCAAAAATACTGCTCAACGGACAGCCGGTATACCTGAAGGGTTTCGGAAAACATGAGGATTCAGATATCGTAGGCCGCGGATTCAACATCGGCATCATGAAACGGGACTTTGAACTTATGAAATGGATCGGGGCGAATTCTTTCCGCACAAGCCATTACCCCTATTCCGAAGAAATCTATCAGATAGCGGATCGCGAAGGTTTCCTGGTCATTGATGAAGTGCCTGCGGTAGGCTGCTTCCCGAATCTCATGAACTTTGGCGGATCTTCAAACGATTCTACTCCGTTCTTTGCAAGAGGATCGTCAAAGGTGCTTCTGAAACATCACCTGGCTGCCCTTGAGGAAATGATTGCCCGTGACAAAAACCATGCCTGCGTATTCGCCTGGTCGCTCCTTAATGAACCGGATACATCGGACGTTTCGGCTCAGCCCTATTTTAAAAAAGTTTTCGACCGGGCAGCGGAGCTGGATCCGCAGAAACGGCCGAGAACGTTTGCCCTGATCGCGAACAGTACTCCGGATGTCTGCAAATGCCACCAGTTCTCGGATTTCATTTCCCTGAACCGCTACTACGGCTGGTATGTACTCGGGGGCGCGCAGATGCCGCTTGCGGAAGCAGCGTTTCGTAAGGAAATGGACGCCTGGATGAAAATCGAGCCGGATAAGCCTTTCATTTTCACAGAGTTCGGAGCGGATACGGCCAGCACGGTCGAGAAGCTTCCCAGCGTTATGTGGTCACAGTCCTATCAGGACGAATGCCTGAAAATGAATACACGCGTTTTCGACTCCTATCCGGCCGTCGTCGGCGAACAGGTCTGGAATTTCGCGGATTTCCAGACGACGGAAGGCATCATCCGGATGGACGGAAATAAAAAAGGCATCTTTACAAGACAGCGGCAGCCCAAAGCGGCGGCATTCGAGCTTCGGAAACGCTGGGAAAGCCTTCCGCCTGATTATAAAAATGAAAACA
>DCDB01000087.1 GCA_002316215.1 Lachnospiraceae bacterium UBA1066
CAGGATCAATCGGCTTGGCAATATGCCCGTTCATCCCCGCCTTTAAACAGTTCTTTATATCTTCGTCATAGGCATCCGCCGTCATTGCAATAATCGGAACCGTTTCCGCATCGGATTTATCCATTTTCCGGATATTTCCGGTGGCTTCATAGCCTCCCATAACCGGCATATGCACATCCATCAAAATCGCGTCAAAGGTTCCGGCCGGCTTATTTTTAAATAATTCCGCCGCCTGCTGCCCGTTCACAACCGTTATTACAGAAGCTCCCTTATGCTCCAGAAGAGTTCTTGCTATTTCAGAATTAAATATATTGTCCTCCGTAACCATAATGCATTTTCCCGTAAAATCAGCATCCTGACCGGAATTTTTTTCCGGAGCCGGCTGTGCCTTCCGGCTCGCGGCACTGATATAAACGGTAAATACCGTCCCGTGCCCGGGCTCACTTTGTACCTCTATGCGCCCTTTCATCAATTCAACGTATCGCTTTGAGATATAAAGACCCAGCCCCGTTCCCGTTCCGCCGCCGTTCTGCGACGACATTTCCTGGGTAAAGGGCTCGTACATCTCTTTCTGAAATTGCAGAGACATGCCTATTCCGGTATCCTGCACAATAAATTTAAAATCGGATATATGATCGTGCGAACCGGTTTCTTCTCCAAAAAACTGCACTATCCCTCCGTCCGGGGTAAACTTTATCGCATTAGACAGAAGATTCATAAAAATTTCCTGCAGCTTCAGCTTGTCAACAAAGGCTTCCAGATTATCCGGTATATTAAATCGGGAAGTAAATTGAATATTTTTCTGTCTGGCACTTGAATCAATGACGATGCAAAGATCGTCAAATGCCGTCCTGACAGAAATATACTCCGGACTTAGGCGGACTTTACCGCTTTCAATACGTGAAACATCCAGTGTGTCATTTATAAGGCCGAGCAGTACAGCCGACGACTTCTGTACCTTGGAAAGATATTCCTGCTTTTTCTCCGGATCAGATGTCTGCAGGGCAAAATCCGTGAACCCGATAATGCCGTTCAGCGGAGTTCTCATATCATGGCTCATACTTGACAGAAAGGACGTCTTCGCTTCATTCGCCTTATTTGCCCGCTCAATAGCAACGTTCAGTTCCGCATTTTTCTTTTTGATCAGCTGCACCGCATGCCTGCGGTATATAAGAGCTGCGGCAAGTCCGGCCATCAGTGCAAGCCCTGCTATAAGTCCCGCAAGCAGAACCGGATTTGCCAGGAGATACTCCTTAAAGGTAAGCGACTGCTGCACCGCTTTGGTCTGATCGAGAATAATTTCATGTGTAATGGATCCATTCACATAATTAATCGCCTTATCGAGAATCGTCATCAATCGCGGGTCATCATCCAAAGCTACCCCCAGCGCAAACGATATCTGGTACTGCGGAAGCAGAACAGACATAAGGGATCCGGTTGCATCCTGGTCAAGGTACTGCTGCGCGCTGTAGGTATAAAGGTAAGTCTCCGACGCCTTTCCGTTCTTTACGGCGTTAATGCAGTCGGCAATCGACGGATAGTAAACTAAAGGCACATCCCCGTTTAAGAGGCTGATGCGCAAATCCGTCGGATCGCCTTTTTCTGTCACGGCAACTGTCACAGACGAAGTGGCGGTTTTTCTGGTTACTTTGGAAATCGTAGCCGTCAGATAGGAATCCGTCAGTTTAAATCCCGTTGTTTCAGCAGCGTAATAATCCGCAAAAGAATCTATGCGGACATCAATATGTTCTTTTCCTTCAATTCTCCGGAAATAATCATTGCGTCCGTCTGCTTCAATAATATCAAAATCAAGACCGGTCAGATCCTCGATTTTATAAAAGATCTCCGGCATAATGCCTTTTGCCTTTCCATTTTCAAAATAGGAATACGGCGCACGGTCCGGCTCGACAATAGCCGTGAGTTTCGTACCCGATGACTTAGCCTCAGAAATAAATGCCCGTTCATCCGCAGTAAAAGGAATCTCAGCGCCGGCATCGGCAAGATAGTATTTGTTCCAGAGCTCAGTTCGCCAGTCAGGGTAAGAATCGTCAAGTTTGGCAATCGCCTCGTTGATCTCGCTCAGGAGTTCCGTGTTTCCCTTTTTTACAATAGCATAAAAATCCGAAGGAGCAAACTGGTCCAAAATCCACTCATTCGATATGACCCGCAGATTGCTTGTCAAAAGTGCATCGACTGTGCCTTTTTGAAGCGCATCCGTCATGGAAGCTGTATCGTCAAAAAATTTGCTGATATAAGTAAATCCCTTTTCTTCAGCAAATTCCGAAAGAGAATCGTTCCGGCTGCTGTTATTGAGCTGACCTATGATCATACCGTTATATGCAGCATAATCTCCTGCGGCATAACGGGTGTTGCCGCTCTTTACTGTAAGAATGGCAGAACTGGTTCCGATGCTTTTATCGGAAAAATCAAATTTTTGTTCTCTTTCCGGTGTTTTCTGGGCAGAAGTCAGGATATCAATTGTTCCGTCTTCAAGCATATCCTGCATTTCAGACCATGTTTTGTCATAGCCTATATATTGGTACTTCCAGTTTTGATAGCGTGCGATCTCCTGAAGGAAGTCATATCCATAGCCGCTCCGTCTTCCGGTTTCGCTCATCATGTGGTAACCGTCAAATTCAAAAAAACCTGCCCTGACGGTCCTGACCTCCGCCGCATCATGTCCTTCGGCAAAAACCGGAACATTAAAAATGCAGCCGTTCAGCATAAGACAGCAGAAAAAAATTACAGTCAGCCGCTTCAATAAGCCTCTTCCTTTACCGGAAGCCTCTTTTTGAGACATATTATCGCTAAATGCTCTCGCAGAAGAACGATCCGCAATTGCCTGAAGTTCAGTGTCTGAATTTACCAGCATCCTGCCTGCTCTCCTTTTTCCGGTAATCCAAATTAACGGGCTACTTCAAGAAGTATTTCAGTTTTCGGTACAGCTGTTCCGGGTCAATCGGCTTTGCGATATGTCCGTTCATACCGGCATCAAAACAACGGCGGACATCGTCCGCAAAAGCATCTGCCGTCATAGCAATAATCGGAACGGATCCTGCATCTTTCCGGCTGAGCGTACGTATCTTAGCTGCAGCGGCGCGGCCGTCAAGCACCGGCATCCGTATGTCCATAAGAATCATATCATAAAAATCAAGCGGTGATTCGGAAAATTTCTCAACACCGGTCTGGCCATTGTCCGCCGTTTCAACCACGGCGCCCTTCCGCTCTAAAAGAACTTTAGCAATCTCCTGGTTCAAAGGATGGTCTTCACACAAAAGCACGTGAATGCCACGGAAATCAAACGCTTCCCGGCTGTCTTCTCCTGTATGCGTTCCCTGCTCCTCCGGTACGCTGCCGCATTCCATTTTTATAAAGAAAGTCGTTCCCTTTCCGATTTCACTTTTTACCGAAATGGTTCCGTCCATCATACTCACCATGCGTTTTGCAATGGCAAGTCCCAGTCCCGAACCGCGGTTTGAGTCAATATCGCTGCGTTTTTCCTGTGTAAATGGATCAAACAGGAGCTTCTGGAATCTAGGGCTGATACCGATTCCGGTATCCGTAACTTCCATGTCCATCCCCAGCCTTTCGGATCTTTCCAGCTGCCGAAAATCCATGCGGAAAATGATCGTTCCCCCCTCCGGCGTATATTTTACAGCATTTGACAGCAAGTTGAAGACAACCTGATTAAAACGCAGTTTATCAAGAACAGGTATGCGGTCTTCTGCAGAATGCATATCCACAACAAATTTCTGGTTTTTTTCCTGGCAAAGCGGCTGAAAGACCGAATCCAGGTAACTTCGGAATTCCTGAGAAGTATAGGGTTCGGGATGCAATTCTATCTTATTGCTCTCAGCCTTTGTCATATCAAGGATATCATTAATGAGACCCAAAAGGAACTTTGAAGAAATATCAACTTTTTTCAGATAATCCGCCACCTTCTCCGAATTGTCTTCCTGGCTTGCCAGATAGGTCATGCCGATAATCCCGTTCAGAGGCGT
>DCDB01000133.1 GCA_002316215.1 Lachnospiraceae bacterium UBA1066
ACCCCCATTGACGGTTTTGGAGACCGCTTTCCTACCATTAGAAGATTCCCCTGTATTTATCACGGCTTCATTTTTGATTCCGCGAAACTTGTTTTATAATACAGCAATTCAGCTCTTACGTCAAGCACTTTGAGTCTTGTTGCATTTGTATTTTAAGCATTATTTGCCTTGCTAATGTTTTCGTAATCAAGAAAAAAATGATTTCCACACGAACCTGCAGGAGAAAAATGAATGATTTGAATCTGAATAAATTAAGCGCAGTAAGTATTCTTCTTGAATCCATATACTAAAATATGCCGCTCATTTCAGTGTCATGTTATAATACTCTTGCTGGAAGCATAATAAAAGGCAGGAGGCGGCTCATGATTCATTCAGAACTAAAAAGAGGATGGCAAATGCGGCGGACCGGAGATTCCGAATGGCTTGCGGCGGAAGTTCCGGGCTCAGTTTACCAGGATCTCCTTGCTAACGGAAAAATGGAAGATCCATTCTACCGGGCAAACGAAAATAATGCACTTAAGCTCATGGAATATGACTATGAATATCAAGCATCCTTTAACACGCCTGCTGAACTTCAGAATTGCGAGGAAATATTTCTAAGGTTTAGCGGATTAGACACCCTGGCGGATGTTACGCTGAACGGACAATTGCTTGGACATACAGAAAACATGCACCGAACCTATGAATTTTCCGTAACCCGGCTTTTAAAAAAAGAAGATAATCTTCTGCATATTGTCTTCCGCTCTCCGCTTGAGTTCATGCGTAAAGCCTATGCTGCAGAACCTCTGGTCGGATCCCAGGAATCAACCAGAGGATTTTCCCAGCTGCGCAAGGCACACTGCATGTCCGGCTGGGACTGGGGGCCCCGCCTTCCGGACGCCGGCATCTGGCGGCCTGTCATGCTCTGCGGTTTTACAGACGCACGCCTTGACAACATTTACATCATGCAGAAACATGAAAAGGATGCGGAAAATGAAGGAACGACCGTGACCCTTACGTTCCGGGCAGATTTCATTTCATACCATCCGAAAGGATCTCTGCCTTTCATACAGGACGGTGAAGCAAAAATTGACAATCTGAATCCCGGGCGCGTCCGCGAGGATGAAGTATGCAATCTGCGCTTCGAACGGGACTGTGAGGCTGAAGCATACAGGCTGCATGTTGAAGTTATTGACCCTGACGGAAAAATTATTGCTGATGAAACCAATCCAGCCTGCGTCCAAATTAAAAATGCAATGCTCTGGTGGCCGAACGGATATGGCGGTCAGCCTCTTTATAAAATAAAATTTACGCTTTTAAAAGATCAAACAGAACTTGACTGTATCGAAAAAACAATAGGGCTCCGCACCGTAACAATTATCAGAGAAAAGGATGATGCCGGGACCTCCTTTACGCCTTCTGTTAATGGTGTCCGCATTTTCGCAATGGGTGCTGACTACATTCCGGAGGACAATCTTTTCGGACGCATTACACCGGATCGGACAAAGAGGCTTCTTGAGGATTGTAAGCAGGCAAATTTTAACTTTATCCGTGTATGGGGAGGCGGTTATTATCCGGATGACTGGTTTTATGAAAGCTGCGATTCTCTTGGTCTTCTGGTCTGGCAGGACTTTATGTTTGCCTGCGCTGTATATCATCTGACGCCTTCTTTTGAAAGTAATATCAGGGCTGAGTTCATCGATAATATCCGGCGGATTCGCCATCATCCTTCTCTTGCTCTCTGGTGCGGCAATAACGAAATGGAAACCGCTGCAGACTGGTGGGATATACCTCCGCTTCGAAAAAGCGATTATATAAAAATTTTCGAATATATCATTCCTTCCATCCTGAAAGAAGAAGACCCTCAGCGTTTCTACTGGCCTTCCAGCCCTTCTTCGGGTGGAGGCTTTGACAAACCAAATGACGACACACGCGGAGATGTCCATTATTGGGACGTTTGGCACGGGAATAAACCTTTTACGGAATACCGGAAATTCAGATTCCGTTTTCTTTCCGAATTTGGATTTCAGTCATTTCCATGTCTTGCAACGGTGAAAAGCTTTACGCAGCCGGAGGACAGGAATATCTTTTCTTATGTGATGGAAAAACACCAGCGCAACGGTTCCGCAAACGGAAAAATCATGAATTATCTTGAGCAGATGTATTTGTTCCCTAAGGATTTTGATACCATGCTTTACGCTTCCCAGCTTCTTCAGGCCGAAGCGATCCGTTATGGTGTTGAGCATTTTCGCAGGATCCGCGGTACATGCATGGGAACAATCTATTGGCAGCTTAATGACTGCTGGCCTGTTGCCTCCTGGTCTTCTATCGATTATTATGGCAGATGGAAAGCTCTTCATTATGCAGCAAAACGCTTTTTTGCTCCTGTATTGCTTTCCTGTGCTGAAGAAGGTATGCTCTCTCAAAATCCCGACATAAATGCAGAACCTTATGTACTCAGGAAATCTATTCATCTTTGTCTTACAAATGAAACCTTGTCAGAGAAGTCATTAAGTGTTTTCTGGGAACTTCGTGACTCTTATGGCAGGGAACTGCAAAGTTTTAATAAAGTCATTTCTGCCGGAGCTTTGTCCGCGGTCTGGCTTGATGAATGTTCTTTCCAGGAAGCTGACATTTTTGAGAACTATATAAGTTACAGGGCGGTTGAAAATGGCTTTACAATATCTTCAGGAACGGTTCTTTTCTGTGCACCTAAATATTTTCATTTCAAAGATCCGGGTTTGTCAATCAGTATGAACGGACCGGAGATAACGGTAACTTCTACTGCCTATTCAAAAAATGTGGAAATTTACGACGATAAGGGAGATTTTTTGCTTGAAGACAATTTCTTTGATCTGAATGCTGATACAAGAAAAATCAGAATTATAAGGGGAAAGCCTGTTAATTTAAAGATCCGCAGCGTATTTGATATCAGATAAAGATTGCGGTTCCCGAATTCCTCAAAAAAAGGACTCTCCATAGGAGAGTCCATATTTTTCATAAGCAAAAAATTCAATTTTGATTGTAGATTTAAAGCTTATGTGCGCTGCATGCAACAGCTAAATTAAGGGTGTATCTTTCTACGCACCCTCAAAACCGCATATACAATCCTCTTCTTTTTTCCGTTTGCCGCCCCCGGACGCTTCCGCGCCCGGCGGCCTTCCTCAGGCATGCCTGACCTCTTGGTCAAGCCCTCGTCCTATTAGTAGCAGTCAGCTCCGCGCATTGCTGCGCTTCCACCCCTGCCCTATCAACCTCGTCGTCTCCAAGGGGACTTACTTCCTTCTAGGAATGGGATATCTCATCTCAGGGCGGGCTTCACGCTTAGATGCCTT
>DCDB01000124.1:0-19739 GCA_002316215.1 Lachnospiraceae bacterium UBA1066
CGCAAGGCCTGCCGGACCCGAACCGATAATAATCAGATCATACATTTTCGCTGCCATCTCCTTTCACATACCGCTCCTTGCACATAAAAGACTGTTTCCAACCGTATATAAGCCTGCCCGAAATACATAAGAACGTCTAAAAAATACTAAAGCATCCTAAGGCGTGCGAGACTGCTCTAAACACTAGAAACATAATGCGCAGGGGACAGTCCCCACTGGACGGAAAAGGTTCAGTCGCCGTAGCCATTGGGATTAAGGCTCTGCCATCTCCAGGCATCCCGGCACATGTCATCAAGGTTTTTCTCAGCTGTCCAGCCAAGGACTTCCTTTGCCTTTGACGGATCGGAATAGCACGTCGCGATATCTCCCGGACGGCGTGCATCGATCATATACGGGATTTCCTTCCCGCAGGCCTTCGAGAATGCCTTTATGATGTCCAGAACGCTGTATCCGACGCCTGTGCCCAGGTTGAAGACAGATACGCCCGGAAGTTTTTCAAAGCCTGCAATTGCCTTTACATGCCCTTTGGCAAGGTCTACGACATGGATATAGTCCCGCACGCCCGTACCGTCCGGCGTGTCGTAATCATTTCCGAAAACATGCACCTTCTCGAGCTTTCCGGAAGCCACCTGGGCGACATACGGAAGCAGATTGTTCGGAATACCCTTTGGGTCTTCCCCGATGAGACCGCTTTCATGCGCTCCGATGGGATTGAAATAGCGAAGGAGCATCACCTGCCATTCATTGTCCGCCTTCCATATATCCGTCAGGATACGCTCCTGCATTGCCTTTGTCTCACCGTAAGGATTTGTTCTTTCCCCCAGCGGGCATTCTTCCGTGATCGGCACGAAAGCCGGATCGCCGTATACTGTAGCCGAAGAAGAAAAGACGAACTTCTTTACGCCGTGACTGCGCATGACATCGCAGAGCGTCAGCGTTGTTTCCAGGTTGTTGTGATAGTACTCGATCGGCTTGTGCGTTGATTCACCGACAGCTTTATACCCCGCAAAATGAATAACCGCATCAATTTTCTCTGCATCGAAAAGCTTCGTCATTCCGGCACGGTCAAGCACATCGACATTATAAAACACCGGCCTTTTCCCTGAAATCTTTTCAATCCGGTCAACGACCAATTCTTTTGAATTGTAAAGATTGTCCGCAATGACGACATCGTAGCCCGCATTTAAAAGTTCCACGCAGGTATGGCTTCCGATAAAACCTGTTCCCCCGGTAACAAGAATCTTCATTTAACTGCCTCCTTAAGAAATTTCAGGAAAGCCTCGTGGCCTTCATCTGTCCATTTGTAAACACCGGCATCCTCCAGAACTCCCGTAAACACGCGGCCGATTTCTTCACGGAGAATGTCTTCTATATTGTTTTTGCTGATTTCCGGATACTTGGGAAGGAATTTCGCCACCCAATCCGCATGCTTCTCGATCGTCTCGTCTTCGCGCACACGCGCAGCTGTCATTTCATCCGTATCGCCTGCGGCGCGTCCGTCGGCGATCAGGCTTCCGAGTCTGTTCATTTCCGTCTTGAGTCTTGACGGCAGGACGGCCAGACCCATGACTTCAATAAGGCCGATATTCTCTTTCTTGATATGGAAGTACTCAGGACGCGGATGATAAACGCCGAGCGGACGCTCCTTTGTCGTAATATTGTTACGGAGTGTCAGGTCAAGCTCGTACTTTCCGTCCGCAATACGTGCGATCGGCGTAATTGTATTATGCGGCGTTCCGTCGGTTTCGGCGAAAATGAAAGCCTTTTCGTCCGTGTAGCCGCGCCATGCTTTAAGCACAAGATCGGCAAGCGCGATCAGCCTGTCCGGAGATTCGGAACGGATGCGGAAGACGGAAAGCGGCCACTTTACAATGCCGGATTCTACATCTTCAAAGCCGGGAACAGTATAAGGAATCTCGATTCCGGCTTTTGCCATCGCAAAAGTATAATGCCCGCCCTGAAAATGGTCATGGGACAGGATAGAACCGCCCACAATGGGAAGATCGGCATTGGAACCAAGGAAATAATGCGGGAACTGGCCCACAAAGTCAAACAGCTTCGCAAACGCCGCATGATCGATTTTCATCGGGACATGCTGAAAATTAAAAGCGATGCAGTGTTCATTATAATAGCCGTATGGGCTGTACTGAAGACCCCACGGTGAATGGTTAATCGTAATGGGAATGATCCTGTGGTTTTCGCGGGCAGGATGCGTAAGGGTTCCCGCATAGCCTTCATTTTCCATGCAGAGAAGGCATTTCGGATAAGACGAAGATTTGGCTTTTCCGGCCGCGGCGATGGCTTTGGGATCTTTTTCCGGCTTTGCAAGGTTAATGGTGATATCGATGTCCCCGTAATCCGACGCCGTTTTCCATCTCAGGTCCTTCTTGGCACGGTAGCGGCGGATATAGTCGGTATCCTGGCTGAACTTATAGAACCAGTCCGTTGCCGCCTGCGGGGATTCTTTATATTTCTCCCGGAAAGTCCTCTGGACTTCCGACGGGCGCGGCACAAGGCAGTTCATAAGTTTCGTGTCAAAAAGATCCCTGCAGCCGATGCTGTTTTCGATGATTCCCCGCTTCACGGCCTCATCCAGCAGTTCCGAAAGCGCGCTCTCAAGATCAACGTCCTTAATCTCCTCCGCCGGCTCCTCATAATAATCCTCATGAAACATATCCAGCAGAAGATTCGTGGAGTAAACTGCCTCGTTTGCGGGAATCAGCCCCGTTTCAAGGCCATAGACAACCAGTTTCTTAATCGCGGTACTAAGCATTTCCCCTCCCTCGTTTTTTATACCACGATGCGGTCTCCAAACATCTTTTGGCACCTGCTTCGTGGTTTTGTGTATATAAGTTTAAAAAGTTTCCTGCAGTCAGTAAAATTTCCGGACTTTGGCGCCTGCATCATAAATTACAGTGCATGTACTCCGTCGCCGATCTCGACAACATAGAATTCTGCAGTATTGCCTGTCTTATCTTTATAATCTTTGCCGATAGATTCGATAAATCCCGGAATGGCGTCATTTTTAACGATACTGACCGTGCATCCGCCGAAGCCGCCGCCCGTGATCCTGCTGCCGATAACGCCGGGATAGTTCCAGGCCAGATCGACAAGGATATCAATCTCAGGGCATGACACCTCATAATCATCGCGCAGAGAGACATGAGAGGCATTCATCAATTTTCCGAAACGCACGATATCGTTGGCCTTAAGTGACGAAACCGCCTGGACGGTACGCTGATTCTCGTAAACGGCATGGCGGGCTCTCTTTAAGAGTACCGGATCCATAATTACATCCTTGCAATTTTCAAACTGATCCGCCGTAAGCTCACCCAGGGATTTAACATTTACGACGGTCTGCAGTTTCTTAAGTGCTTTTTCACACTCATTGCGGCGGTCATTATAGGCTGATCCTACGAGGGAATGTTTGACTTTGCTGTTCGTGATGACAATCTTGGCATCCGTGAGGTGCACAGGTGCATATTCAAACTTCAGCGTCGCTGTATCAAGGAAAATTGCGTTATCCTTTTTCCCCATAGCCGAAGCAAACTGATCCATGATGCCGCAGTTCATGCCGTTAAAGTTATTTTCAGAATACTGGCCGATCAATGCCAGATCCTGATTCGTTATCCCGGTGAAGCCAAAGGTATCTCTCAGCATGATTCCCGTCAGGACTTCCAGGGAAGCCGATGAGGAAAGCCCGGAACCGGCCGGAATATCGCCTCCGATTGCAATGTCGCAGCCTCCGGGAATCTTGTAACCTCGCTTCTCAAAGGTCCACATAACCCCTTTAAGATAGTTTGTCCAGTCATTATTCTTGTTCGGAACAAGGTCATCAAGAGAAGACTCCAGGACTCCGAGTTTCCCGAAGTTAAGGGAATAAAACCTGAGCTTCCTGTCGCTGCGCGGACGGATTGCCCCGAATGTTCCGAGCGTAAGTGCGCACGGAAAAACATGTCCGCCGTTATAATCCGTATGTTCTCCGATCAGATTAACCCGACCCGGTGCAAAAAAGCTTCCGATTTCACCTTCCGAACCGTATAATTCCCTGAACTTATCCATGACATCTGTAATTGTCATCTTCCTACCTCCTTATGTACCGCTTTATTAATTGTACTTAAAAGAAAGCACAAATGCAACATGCTTTAGGGCTCATTTTATGTAAAAAAAAAGCCTTTCGGCATTAATAACCGAAAGGCTTTCCCTCATAGCATCTTCATTTATTGTTCTTTTCCAGATCTGTAAAAACAGAGCTGATTTCCTTTTCCCGGTTTCTCTGGGAAATGAAAAGAACAATACAGATAACGGCCGCCAAAACAGCAAGCCCGGAAAATAATGCAATTACCCAAACTGGAATGCCGCCGGATGCGACCGCGCCTATCAGTGTTTCCTGTCCGTTTTCTGCAACAGCTGTAATACTGTATCCTGTAACTTCCGCGCCTGCTGCAAGCGGTACGCTTTCATCGCTGATGACCTCATACCCCTGGCCTTCCGCAGTCGTCGTATAAGCCGTTCCGATCTGCGGGGATTTACGGTAAAGAATGACAAATTCCTGACCGTCATTCTCCAGGGTAAAAGTATAGCTGGACGAAGCACTCACCAGCCCGTCTACTGCCGCTGCCGCCACGGTGACCTGCGAGCCTATAGCGGCTCTTCCGGTTGTGGCCGCGGACACTTCCTTGCCGCTCTTCACTTCATAACGCACCGTATAGGATGCCTGCCCGTCCGAAGCCGTAATATCCGCCGTGCTCCCGGCAGCTGCGGCGCCGTCATTATCTTCGGTTTTTTCCGCCGCGGCATCGGTAATGGATGCTGCGGTGCTCATCGTATCCTGCGCGCTCTCCGCCACAGACGTATCCTGGCTCTCTGCCGCTGTGCTGTCCGTTATCGCCGCGCCTTCCTGCGTTTCTTCAACTACCGCCGCTGCATTATCGGCAAAAACAGAAACCGTTCCGAAAGCCATACATAAAATAAGTGTAAGGAAAAAAACAAATCCGATTTCAGCTTTCTTCTTCATACTCATGATTTTTTTCTCCTATCTAACTAATAAGACGCAGGTGCTTTTGAAAGATGCTCATTTTTATATAAACTTGTATTTTTTATCCCATTTGTCGTATAATGATATGAGCAATTGCGAGGAGGAGCGGAAAATGAAAAAAATGAAAATCTTTAAGGCTATTCAGCTGCTCTGCCTGCTCACCGCAGGAATCCTTGGCTATATTTTTTTCTTTATGAAAGGATCTCCTTCATCCTGGGCGGGAATCCCCATTCCTCTTTCGACCGTCTATATTATTTTTCTTGGCTCCCTGCTTCTGCTTCTCATATTTCTCCTGCTCGACCTGCTTTTTCTTGAAAAACTGCAGGAAGAAAAAGCCGGGCTCAGCCGCCTGACTTATCTGGATTCTGTGACCGGCGGACTCAGCCGTTTAAGCTTCGACATCATGTCCAAAAAATATAACGCACAGGATAAGCTGTCCGGGATTACCGTTTATGTTTTTCACTTAACGAATCTCGTTGAGACGAATGACCGCGCCGGTTTTCTCGAAGGAGACCGTCTTCTTAAAAACTTCTATGTTCTGCTGGCCGGACTTGTGGGTAAAGAGGGTCTGATCACAAGGAACAGGCCTGATTATTTTATTCTTCTTTTCCCTTCATTTTCGAAAAAAGACGCTGAAAACTTTGCCGCTGCCGCAGAAAGGGCTGTCCGGGAATACAACGCGGATGCCTTCGATCTGCCCGCGGAGTATCAGACTGCATATTTAAGAAATGAAGAAGAGGATGACGGATCCGTTTCTGAACTGATTGCGTCTTCACTCAGGAAAGCTCTGGCTTCTCCTGTAATCTGATTCATGTAAGGGGCATGAAATGGATACTTATAATCATTCTTATATTGCCGCCCTGGTCAAGCGGGCTCAGGAAGACGACAGCGACGCATTTGCCGAACTTTATGTCCTGACATACCGACAGCAGTACCAGTTCGCAAGGAACTATCTGCACGATGACGACCTTGCGCAGGATGCCGTCCAGGAAATCTACATTCTGGCGCTGAAGAATATTACAAAACTGAAAGAACGGAAAGTATTCGTCGCATGGCTTCGGCAGATCGGCCTCCGCGTGTGCTATGATATGGCGCGAAAGCGTCCGAAGATAACGGAAGAAGACGACGATGAAGAAAAAATGCTGAATATTGCCGATGATCACGTTTTCGCCAATCCGGAGACCCAGGCCCTGAAGATGTTCGCAAGCAGAGATTTAAATAAGGCTCTGGAACAGCTGCCGGGCAAGGAGCGCGAGACTCTGCTTCTTCGGTACTCCGCCGAAATGAAATCCGAGGATATCGCAAGAACAATGAACATGAGCGTCAGTTCCGTCACACGCTACTTAAGGCGGGGTGAAGAGCATTTAAGAAAAATCATGAAGGAGGCATAAGAATGAGCGACCTGGAACAAAAAAGCGAACAGACACCGGACAAAAAAGACAGCCATGTTTCCGATTCTCTTGCTTCCGATACATTAAAAAACGTATTTAAGGCAGCCGGGAAGGAAGAAAATTCGATTCCTCTCGAAGTGCCGGAGTCAGAGGCTGTGAAAAAAGCAAAGGCTCTCCCAATCATGCGCATCATCATCGCAGCGGCTATCGTCATCCTTCTGGCAACCGCCGTTCCTCTCCTGACGGGCGGTTTCGGCAGCGCCGGAATCGGAACGGTCAGTACTTCTTCCGTGTCAGATACCGGCAAGCCGACACTTGTTTCAAGCCGTCTGGACGGAAACAGCTGCATTCTTACCTTCAAAGCAGGCGCAAACCCGATCGACTGGAACGGAGTCTATGCTCTGGACAGCTCGGGGAGCCTGGTGATCGCCTCTTCCGTCAATGAATCTGAAAGTTCCGTCACTTTCCCGTTAAATGACGGTAATCTTACTATTTTCGTACCGGATACAGAAAACAACATACTTACACTTAAGCTTAAGGTTCAAACAGACTAAATGAAGCGATGGATCATGACAGGCCTTGCGGCAGTTCTCTGCCCGGCTTTATTGTGCAATCTCTTTTTATCCGGCTGCGGAACAGTATCAAAAGCAGCAGGTGCGCAGGAAACAGATTTTTCCGGAAGCGGAACGCGCAGCAACACGCCGAAAGTACTTGTTCCCGAAGCTCCCGGTACGGATACCGAAACGGCCGACGGGGTTACAGTTGATTTCAGCAACATTTCTTCCGGGTATTTTTGTGTCCTCTACAGCGGCAGCAATACGCGTCCTAAAATCGGCATCACGGCACCTGACGGAGATAAATATTATTTCATGCTCCATAATACCGGATCCTATGAGACATTCCCTCTGACGGGCGGGGACGGCGCTTACCAATACGTCGTTTATGAAAATCTTTCGGATGACCAGTATGTCGCCATCCTTTCCGGGCAGCGGGACGCTGCCATTTCAGATCCCCTGACGCCCTATTTATACCCGAACCAATATGTGGATTTTACAGCAGATACCAGGGCTGTGGCTAAAGGGGCTGAACTTGTAAAAAGTGCGGACGGCGATCTTGCAGCCGTCGGCCTGGTTTATGATTACTGCTATAAGAATATCAGCTATGATTACAATAAGGCCGACACCGTCGAAAGCGGCTATACGCCCGATGTCGACGAGACCCTGGAAAGCGGAAAGGGAATCTGCTTTGATTATGCCGCCCTTATGGCCTGCATGCTGAGATCCCAGGGCATACCGACGCGTCTGGAGGTCGGATATGCAGGAACGGTGTATCATGCCTGGATTTCCACATATATAAAAGATGTCGGCTGGATTAACGGCATTATCCAGTTTAACGGCAGCGGCTGGACGCTGATCGATCCGACAACCGCCTCCGTCAAGGGGGAAAAGGAAGCCAGGAAGTTCATCAGCAGCAATTCGTATTACCAGACAAAATACATTTATTAATTTACGGGGGGTCGGAAATGCTGAACAACAGTGAACTTTCAACATATTTTGACCAGATGGCCATGGTGCTTTCGGCAGGGATCACACCGGAGGAAGGATTGGACATCTTAAAATGCGATGCCGCTTCCGAAAGCGGAAAACAGCTGCTCGGAATAATTTTAGACAGCGTGTCCGGCGGTTCTTTTCTTGCGGATGCCATGGAAAATACAGGAGAATTCCCTGTCTATGCCTCCGCTCTTACGCGTATCGGAGAAAAATCCGGGAATCTCGATCATGTCTTTTCAAGCCTTGCCTCCTACTACAAAAGGGCGGAAAATCTTTCCGAGGGCATCCGTGAGGCCCTGACATACCCCCTGGTCATGATTTTCATGATGCTGGCCGTCATCGGGATCCTGATTGCACGCGTTCTCCCCGTTTTTAACAGTGTCTATGCAGAACTTGGTTCCTCGCTTACAGGACTTCCCCAGGCACTGCTTTCATTTTCTGTCTCTTCCGGAAATATCCTGCTGATTATTTTCGCCCTGCTTGCCATTTTACTGACGGCCGGCGCCATCCTTTTGATAAAGAGCCCTTCTTTCCGCAGCCGTTTTTTCTTAAGCCGAAAGTTTATGATGAAAATCTCGGAAAGCCGTTTTGCCGGCGGGCTCTCCCTTGCACTTTCCTCGGGCCTCGACGTTGACGACTCCCTCGAAATGGCCGCGAAGCTGGCGGACCATCCGGCTGTCAGGGAAAAAATCGAAAAAGCCCGCAGCTATCTTGCAGAAGGCATGGGTTTTTCCGAAGCTGTCGGAAAAGCGGAAATTTTTTCCGGGCTTACAAACCGGATGGTGGATATCGGCGTAAAGTCCGGTACGACAGATGCGGTCATGGAAAAAATAGCTGAGCAGTACGATCACGATATCGACACAAGGATCGGCCGTCTTCTCGGCATCCTTGAGCCGACACTCGTCATCGTGCTTGCCCTGATCACCGGCGTCATTCTTCTTTCTGTCATGATGCCGCTGCTTTCAATTATGTCGGGGATTGCATAATGAACAGGTTTACGGGAAAACATACAGGAAATTTCATACGGACGCTTATCCTTTCAGGTATCTTCTGCCTTTTCGTTACAGCTGCCTTCTGGTCTGCATTTTCCGAGGCTGCGCGCTCCGCGAAGGCTCAGGAAGCTGCCAACCTGAAAAACGCCGTAAAGAACGATATTATCCACTGCTACGCCGTGGAGGGCGCTTATCCGGAAAGCCTGGCCTATATTGAAGAGCATTACGGCCTTACGTACGACAGCAGCCGTTTCCTGATTGACTATGAGCCTGTCGCCAAAAACATCATGCCCGATGTTACGGTCATTGACCTGGAGGAAAAAGAATGACGGATAAAAGCAGCAGGCACCGCTACGTAGATATCCTGGCTGTGCTTCTCTTATTTCTGGTTTTTTCCATGACCGCGCTTCTTTTAGTGCTTTCCGGCGCCGGGGTCTATGAAAAAACTGCCGCCAGGATGAAATCCAGCTTTACCACCCGGACCGCGCTTTCGTATCTGATTGAAAAAATACATGAAAATGACGCTTCCGGCGTGATTTCCGTTTCTGAACTGGACGGAAACGGACTTTTGGCCTTCCGTTTTTCTGAAAACGGAACCTCTTACTGCACCTGGATCTATCTTTCAGACGGAAGCCTGAAAGAACTGACAGCCCGAATCTCCTCTTCCTCAGAACAGGACCCGGGACAGGCATCTCTTACGGATTCCCCCTCTTTCCGTCCGGATGCGGGACAGACACTGCTTTCCGCTTCGTCATTTACAGCAGAAGAAAACAATGGACTCATCACTCTTTCGGTTACAGACAGCGACGGCGTATCCGAATCCGCAGCCGTCGCAAAAAGGAGCGGAAAATGAGAAAAAATTCATCTTCTCTGCTTCTGATCGAACTTATTTTTTCCATCCTGTTTCTTAGCCTTGCCGGCGGAACCACCCTTTTGGTTTTTGCCAAAGCCAGGGTACTGTCGGACAATACCGTCGCCGTAAACAGGGCCGTGCTCCTTGCGGAAAGCCGCGCCGAAGAATTCACCGCCGGAGCGCAGACGGATCCCGAAAAAATTTTTTACAGCAAAGACTGGAAGGAAACGGATGAAGCGGGCGCTGTCTATGTTATGACCTGCACGCCAGAGGAAAAAGACAGCGGCCTTCAGGGACTCCGTATCACAATAACAGTTAAAAGTACCGAAAAGGAACTTTATTCCCTCGAGGCTCTCCGGCATGAAAGGGGGCGCCTTTCATGAAAAAGCATTCCGCACACTTCGGATACGGCGTTTCTCTGATCCTTCTCATATTTGTCACGCTCTGCCTTGTCGCGCTCTGTGTGCTTTCTTTTATCACGGCCCGGGCGGACAGCCGGCTTTCTTCGGAAATAGAAGAACGGACAAGCGCCTACTGGACAGCTTCGAATCTGGCTACTGAGAAACTGGCGAAGATTGACTCTGTCCTTGCCGACGTCTTTGCCTCAAGCGCATCCGAAGAAGCCTACAGAAGCGCCGTCCTGCTAAGATTTAATTCTTCCGGCGAGGATTCCGGTAAAAGTGCTGACGCAGCTTCCGGCGGAAGTCCCGACGCGGATTCCGGCGGAAATCCCGGCGCAGATATAGATACAGCCGAAGACGGAGTCACCGCCGTACAGAATGCCGACGGCTCTTTACAGCTTTCATTTAAAGAAACAATGACAGATACGTCGGAGCTTGAAATATCCGTCAAAGTTCTTACGCCGGATACTGTAAATCCATGGTATTATGAGATATCCGGCTGGCGGACCGTAAATACGTCCCAATGGAATCCCGACACGGAAATGCCGCTGCTCGGAGATACTTCTTCGTAACACAAGACCTTAAAGACAGGAGATAAAACGATGGAAGTTCTGGAAATCCTGAAAAAAGCCGTTGAAATGAAAGCTTCTGATATCTTCATTGTTGCCGGCCTTCCTCTGACCTTCAAGGTACAGGGCGTGATCGAGCATGTCGACAGCAAAGCGCTCATGCCGCCGGAAACAAGTGAAATCATAGACGGAATCTACTCTCTGACAAATGGCAGAAGCATCGATGGCTTCCTTGCCTCCGGTGACGACGACTTTTCATTTGCCGTACGCGGCATCTCACGTTTCCGCGTCAACACCTATAAACAAAGAGGTTCTCTCGCCGCTGTCATACGCGTCATCACCTTCGATATCCCCTCTGCGGAAGCTCTGCATATTCCCGGTAAAGTCATCCATATGGCTGATTTTACCAACGGTCTCATCCTCGTCACCGGGCCGGCCGGCTGCGGGAAATCCACGACCCTCGCCTGCATGATCGACTATATCAACCGCACACGCGAAAATCATATTATCACACTGGAAGATCCTCTGGAATATCTTCACCGCCACCATAAGAGCATCGTAAGCCAGCGGGAAATCTATACCGATACCGAAAGCTATGTCACGGCGCTCAAGGCTTCCCTAAGGCAGAGCCCGGATGTCATCCTCTTAGGCGAAATGCGCGATTATGAGACGATGGACATTGCCATGACGGCGGCTGAAACCGGACATCTCATTATTTCCACGCTTCATACCCTCGGCGCCGCCAATTCCATCGGACGCATCATCGATGTCTTTCCGGCGAATCAGCAGCGGCAGGTCGTCATCCAGCTCGCCCTCGTACTGCGCGCCGTCATCAGCCAGCAGCTTGTCCCTTCAATTGACGGTACACTGATTCCTGCATTCGAGGTCATGACCGTCAATCCGGCCATTTCAACCATGATCCGTGACAATAAGATCCACCAGATCGACGGCGTCATCGCGACATCCGCTTCGGAAGACATGATTTCCATGGATCAGAGCCTTCTGAACCTTTATGCAAAGGGCCTGATTACCAAAGATGTCGCTCTCGAACATTCCTATAATACAGAAGCCCTGAAACGAAAGTTGAAAATCTGACGCTCCCTTACAAAATTCTCCAAATTTCTGTATTAAACAGCTTTTTGGAAAATGACAAAAAACAGCGGCTTTCGGAAACGGCCTTGCGCCGGAACCGAAAACCGCTGTTTTATTATTTCTTTCATAAATCCTGCATCTCAAAATGAGCTTTCTGCTGTCATCAAATTCTTTCACAGTTCAAAACCCGGACTGCCCGAAAAGCTCCTTATGATGTTCAGCCTTTAGCTTGCTGCGGAAGCAGAAGATTCTGCAGAAACCGTGTCCGTGCTGTCTTAAGAAACGGACGCCGTATCAGAAGAAGCCGTGCTGTCTGCGGCAACTGAAGCCGTATCAGAAGAAACCGTGTCTGCCGTAACTGAAGTATCGGCCGTAGAAGCCGTGGACTCGGCTGCCAGCGTATACGGATCACTGTCTGTAACTTTCAGCGTTCCGAGCACATTCTGGTCGACCGTGATCGTCGCAGAGGATTTCCATCCTTCTACAATCGAGTCAAAGTTATCCTGCTTGCGTGTCTTTAAGAGGCTGGCTTTCTTCTCGGTTGTCTTATCCGTGTCAAAGTTCTTGTCGAGGCGGACGATGTAATAATACTTTTCGTCCGAGCTTGTAATCACGTGGTCGACCAGCGTTCCGTCAGAAAGTCCGGAAACGGCTTCGACGATGGAGGAATCCAGCGAGGTGTCCGTGGTATCGTTGGTCGTGAACTGCCCGGCGGAAGTCGTGTAGTCGGAGTTCACTCCGGTAGCGATCGTCTTAATGTCGGCGTTCGCGACGTCGCCGGACGCCTGGATCTCTGACAGGATATTTTCGGCGTCCGTCATTTTCTGCGTGTTCTGCTCCTCGACCGTCGCTGTGCTTTCCGTTCCGGAAGCAGTCGTCGTGCTCGAATCCGTATCCGACGCAAGCTTTATCTGCACATAAGTGACAGAAGTCTGCTGCGCTTCCTCATCCGTTACATTTGTATCGACATCGGCTGCCATCGGATCCAGCATCTTGCTCCGGATGGTCTGAAGATCCAGCGCCTCAATGACATCGTCCTTGGAGGCCCCGATCTTTGCCCGGAGCTCCTCTGAATTATTGTCGATGTACTTCTGGGCAACCTCTGCAATCTTACTGTTATCTTCATCCGTAAGGGAAACATTATAATCCGCCGCATGCTGACGAAGCAGAACCCACTGTTCCAGCTGATCCAGGATTTCGGATTTCATGGTGTCGCCGTACGTTGACTGCGTCGATTCATTTTCAACAGTATCAAACATGCCGCTGCCGCCGAAATAGCTGCTGTAGTACGAATAAATCTGCGCCTGCTCATATTTTGTGAGGAATGCTAAAACGCCCAGATCGACTTTTTCGTCATTAATTGTCACGACTGTTTTCGTTCCGTCAATCTTCGCCGCGCCGCAGCCCGTAAGGGATGCCCCGGTCAGAATGATGGCAAGTGCCGCTGCCACACTTTTCCGGAAAATCGATTTCATAATGAATCCTCCTTTAATGGCTTAAAACTACAAGCTTAAATATTATATGCCGTTTTTCCCGTTTGGGCAAGTTCTGTTGTAAATCTTTTCAAGATCTTTACCATTTCTTCCGGCTTCTTGCTTCCGTGGTAAATGAAATACGATCCTTTTTCATATTTGTGTATGGAAAAGAGTCCGCCGTACGCACCCAGGAGGCGCGGAAGAGCCGCCACGTCAAATCCCGGATTCTGATAAATCGTCAGACGGACTTCATCGCCCTTTTCCTTGATTTCCGTAATGGAAGCCGCATGGGCACTGGCCTTTAAATCCGCAATCAGCATGAGGTTCCGCACGGAAGCGGGAAGTTCGCCGAAGCGGTCCATCATTTCATCCGTCAAATCCTCGTAATCGGCATCATTTTCAATACCTGCAATCCTCTTATAAAAGTCCAGCTTCTGGAATTCGTCAGGAATATAAGTATCCGGGATAAAGGCATCCATGGAGATATCGACAACCGTCTCGAAATCTTCCGTCTTTTCGGCGCCCTTAACCTCGCGGACGGCTTCGGAAAGCATCTTGCAGTAAAGATCGTATCCGACGGCTTCCATGTGGCCGTGCTGCTCCGCCCCGAGAAGATTCCCGGCGCCCCGGATTTCGAGGTCGCGCATGGCAATCTTGAAACCGCTTCCGAGCTCTGTAAATTCCTTGATGGCCGCCAGCCTTTTCTCCGCTATTTCCGGAAGCATCCGGTCCTTGCGGTACATAAGGAAGGCATAGGCCGTACGGCTGGAGCGCCCGACACGTCCGCGCAGCTGATAAAGCTGGGAAAGACCCATGCGGTCGGCATCGTGGATAATCATCGTATTGACGTTGGAAATGTCAAGCCCCGTCTCGATAATCGTCGTCGTAACCAGGACATCGATTTCGCCGTTAATAAAGTCGACCATGATCTGCTCGAGATCGTGCTCCTTCATCTGGCCATCGGCATAAGCCACCGCAGCTTCCGGAACCAGCGATTCGATCCGGTGCGCCATATCGGAAATATCACTCACGCGATTATAGACATAGTAGACCTGGCCGCCGCGCGCAATTTCACGGCAGATGGCCTCCCGTACCATTTCTCCGTTGTATTCCATGACATAGGTCTGAATCGGAACACGGTCCTGCGGAGGCTCCTCAAGGATCGACATATCGCGGATGCCGATAAGGCTCATATGGAGTGTCCGCGGAATCGGCGTCGCCGTCAGTGTCAGGACATCAACATTTTTCCGCAGATTCTTGATTTTTTCTTTATGCGCCACGCCGAAGCGCTGCTCCTCATCGATGACCAGAAGCCCCAGATCCTTGAATTTAACATCCTTCGAAAGCAGGCGGTGCGTACCGATGACGATGTCGACAAGCCCCGTTTTCAGATCCTTAATGGTCTTCGCCTGCTGAGACGGCTGACGGAAACGGCACAGAAGGTCGACACGCACCGGAAAGTCCTTCATCCGCTGCATGAAAGTATTGTAATGCTGCTGCGCAAGGATGGTCGTCGGCACAAGATAAGCTACCTGCTTACCGTCCTGAACCGCTTTGAAAGCCGCCCTGAGCGCGATTTCCGTCTTGCCGTATCCGACGTCTCCGCAGATCAGGCGGTCCATGATCTTCGGGCTTTCCATATCCTTCTTCGTATCCTCGATGGCCTGCGTCTGATCGTCGGTTTCCTCAAACGGGAACAGTTCTTCGAATTCCTTCTGCCAGGCCGTGTCGGAGCTGTAAACAAAGCCTTCCGACTCCTCCCGCACCGCATAAAGCGCCACAAGATCCTTCGCAATGTCGGTAACGGAGCTTTTGACCTTTGCGCGCGTTTTCTCCCATTCCTGGCCGCCCAGGCGGTTCAGGCGCGGATGTGCATTTTCCGCTCCGGAATATTTCTGCAGGACATCGAGCTGGGTCGCCAGCACGTAGAGATTGCCTCCGGAGTATTCGATTTTAATATAATCCTTCAGGACATCGTCGATTTTGACCTGTTCAATGCCGCGGTAAATGCCGAGGCCGTGGTTTTCGTGGACGACGCAGTCTCCGACCTTAAGATCCGAGAAGCTCGCGATTTTCTCGCCGCTGTAGCGTGTCTTCTTTTTCTTCGCCTTTTTCCGCCCGCCGAAGATATCCGTTTCGGAAATGAAGACATATTTGATGAGCGGATACTCGAAGCCGCGGCTGGCATGCCCGTATTCCACGGCTACCTGTCCCGGAAGCAGCTCAAGATCCCTGTCTTCTGTATAAAATGCCGGTACATCGTTGTCCGTCAGATCCTGCGCCAGGCGCTTCGCGCGCGTATGCGAGCCCGAAAGGACGACGATGCGGCATCCCTTCTTCCTGTATTTTTTAAGGTCGCCTACAAGGAATTCGAAACTGTTATTGTAGGTGTTAACGGCCTGTACCGTCGTTCCGTAGGTATCGGTGACGTCCCACGTTCCCTTCCGGAGTTCCAGCGCCGTAAGCGCGATACAGCGGTTTTTATTGAGGCGCGCCGTAAGATGAGCGGCACTTAAAATTTCGGGAATTTTATCGCCTTTTTCATAGTTTCCCTGTTCGATGCGGTTCTTGATGCTTTCGCGGAACTCATCCTCCGTGGCCTTCGCCGCCTCGTGGATCCGCGTCGGCTCATCCAGAAAAATGACGGTCTTCCTGCCTTCAAACCAGGAAAGGAACGAAGCTGCCTCTCCCGTCCTGTCATTTGCCGGATAAATCCGGATTTTATCGATTTCCGAAACAGAACGCTGCGTCTCGGCGTCAAAGAGACGCATAGACTCGATTTCGTCGCCGAAAAGCTCGATGCGCACCGGATGGTCATTTGTCAGATCCCAGATATCCAGGATATCGCCGCGGACCGCAAACTGTCCAGGCAGAAGCACCTCCGCGCAGCGTTCGTATCCCAGGGCGACAAGCGCTTCCTTCGCGGCATCCAGATCCATCTCCGTTTCATTTTCAAAAACAAGAAGCTGCTCCTTCATCGCTTTGCGGCCGGTCACGAAGTCAAGAAGGGCGGCAGCCGGCAGAACGACGACCGAACGGCGCTTTTCGAGCAGGGTACGGAAAACCTTCATGCGTTCCCTGTCCAGCAGGTTAGAGGCGAGATCGGCCTGATAGAATAAAAGATCCTTCGCCGGATAAAGGCAGGCCTCCGGCTCATAAAAGCGCAGATTTTCAAAAAGCGTCCGCGCGCTTAAGTCGTTTTCCGTTATGACGAGCGTTTCGGGCGCATCAAATGAAAGCCCGTAGATCATATGGGCTTTCTGCGCCTCGATGCATCCCGTAAGAGCGATGACACCGGCGCCTTTTTTCATTTTATCGCGTATTTCCTGATATTCCGCCAGTTCCTCAAGCGGTGCAAGAAATGTTTTCACAAATACATCCTTTGTAAAATAAATTTATATGATACAAGCGTCAAAAGTCAAAAAAGTTTCCTAGTTGTATAGGTTCATGGCTTTATCAACGCCGTCCGTTACGATGGCGGCTGCTGCCTTCGCGGCATTTTCAACGGCAATATCCGCCTTTTTCCGGTCTTCGGAACTAAAGCGCGAAAGCACCCAGTCAGCCAGATCCCAGCCGTGGGGGCGGGCGCCCGTACCGACGCGCACGCGGATGAATTCCTGCGAACCGAGCTTTGCGATGATATCCTTAAGGCCGTTCTGCCCTCCTGCCGAACCCTGCTTCCGGATACGGATGCAGCCGGGCAGAAGATCGACGTCGTCACTCACGACGATAAGCTGCGTCTTCGGCTCTATTTTATAATAATCCGTCAGCTCGCGCACAGCCGTACCGCTCAGGTTCATGAAGGTCAGCGGCTTGGCCAGAACGACTCTCTCATCCCCGATGCGTCCCGTACCGTAAAGCGCGTGGAATTTCCGGCCGGAAAGCGCAATCTTACTGTCATCAGCCAGCCGGTCGATGACCTCGAAGCCCATATTGTGACGCGTGCCGGCATACTCCCTCCCGGGGTTGCCGAGACCGACGATAATGTACATTACAAAATCCTTTCGTGCATAACTTAAATCCTGGTTTCTGCTTCATGCCGCAGACGTATCTGCCGACCTGTCCGGAATCTCATAAAAAATCATACGAAAGCCCGCCTCCCTGTATCCGACTGAGGCACGGGTACAGAATTCACGACCTCACTTTAGCTTTCTGCTATAGGACCGACCGTTTTGTCATCCTGCAAAAATCTAAAAATTTCCTGGCCTTCTTTAAATCATCCGGCCGTCTTCGCCCTCGAAGACGATTTCCGCCTTCGGGTTCATTTTATGGAGAAGCGCTGCCCAGCGGATCCTGTCATTTTCCGTCCCCTTGCCGGGCGTATCCGCACACCGGTTAAAGAGGATCAGATTGGAGTATTTCACCATATCCGCGATATTGTCCTTCAGGTTTTTCAGATAAATGTCAAACACGCCGCCGTCGAAGACGGTCAGCTGACGGACGATGCTCCATCCTTCCGGAAGCGCAATGCCGTCCAGGTAGCTTACCTTGAACATCCCGCCGTATTCGATAAAAACCTGCGAAGGATGCAGGGATTCATCCAGCGACTTAAGATAGTCCGCATTGATAAGAAACGGACCGTCGAGGTCAATCAGCGTGACCTTCCGGCTTGCAAGAAGCCCGCCGTCGTAGGTTTCCCCGCCTTCTTCCTCGCAATCGATCAGAATTGTATTTCCTGAAAAGTCACCAAAACCGCGCTCAAGAATCTTCTTGACCGCGGTCGTTTTTCCACTCTCTAAAAAACCGGTCACCAGCGTGACCGGTATGGCTTTATTGCTCACTGATTTACCATATAGTCGACAAGTCTCGTAACATCTTCCGGCTCGGAAGCAATGATCTCAAGTTCCGGAATCGTTCCGTTTGAAAAAATATTGGCAAGAGAAACATACTGTGTAAGTTTGGATTTCAGGTTCAGGCGGTCACCTTCACCGGTTACCAGCTCGACCTTGCCCTTGCAGCTGTCGATGACCTGGAAAAACTTGTTAATATCTTTTATATTTTCTACTTTCATTTTAAACACCTCTTTCTATAATAAAATCAGCTCCGGATAACAGATACTTCAGGCGCCTTAAGACACCCTGACAGTGCCATTATACCAAAAAATCCGGAGAATGCAACTGCCGGGGAAAATATGGGAGAGGAAAAAGGTCCTGTCAGACAGAATAATGACCAGCTTGATCTTTTGCTTAAACGCAGAACAAGGATCTGTCAGTCTTCAAAATCACCAACATTTTCACTTGTAACTACGGTTACTCCGGTATCTGTTACTTCGCCATTCAGATTTCCTCCGTCCAGAACCTGCAAAGCTGCCGTCAGCGCACCATACCCCATCAATTCCGGTTTCTGCGCCATAAATGCCTGGACAATTCCTTTTTTAACAAGTGTACGGCTGGCAGAAGAATTATCAAATCCCACACAATAAATCTTGTCCCTTGCATCCTTTGCGGCATTGCCGCAGCCTACGCATGCAGCTTCATTCGCTCCGAAAAGGGCTACTGCTCCATTATTGATCATATTGGTGCCTAGTTCCTGCGCTTTTGCCGTATCGCCTTCTGAGTACTGGACTTCGCTCGGTGTATATGCGGTGCCTTCCAGAGCTTTGCAGAATCCGTCCACCCTGTCAATACAGGACTGCACGCCAGCCTGAGCGGAGACAATTCCGATCATTCCCCCGGAGATTCCGGCATCCGTCAGAACCTGGATCATTTTTTGTCCGGCCTGCTCTCCAGCCGCATAATTGTCTGTTGCATAAGTCGCCTCTCCCGGAAACGTAGCCGGAGAATCCACATATATTATTTTTGTTCCTTCTTTAGCTACTTCATTCAATGCCGCATTGCATGCCGTGGGGCTGTTGACTGCAATAATTATTAAATCTGATCCATTACTGGCTGCCATATCAATCTGTTCAATCTGCTTGGCATTATCCTTTACGTCCGGTGCATACCAATTATAATGAATCGTATATCCCTTATCTTTCGCTTCCGAAATTGCTTTTTTAACCCCGGCGTTGACTTTAACCCAATGAACGTCCATCTGATCCATGGTAATCAGCGTAATATTGTAGTCTTTGCTTCCAGCCACATATTTCCTGCCGCATCCGGCACAGAAGATACAGCATGCCAGTATCAGCAGAAACAGGCCCCAGGCTGTTTTTCTCCTCATCATGCCTTTACTCCTCTCCTTGGAAACCACTTATGGGTCTTCCCGGTGGTACGGACAATATCCATCAGAACGCATACCACAACGATAATACCGATGATAATGTTTCGAATAGCTACCGGAGCATTTGCAAAGGTCAAACCATTCTGAAGTACTGCCCAGACACCGGCGCCTGCGATCACCCCTACCAGCAGTCCGCTTCCGCCCAGAGTGGAAACG
>DCDB01000124.1:19854-22927 GCA_002316215.1 Lachnospiraceae bacterium UBA1066
GGAAACGCCGCCTATAACAGCTGCCGCTACACCATACATTTCATAGGAAAGACCGGCATCCATAGAGCCCATTCCGGCTGCCGCCAGGATAATCAGTCCGGTTATAAAGGAGCAAAAAGAAGAGACTAAATATGCTTTCGTCGTTGTTAAAAACACATTGACCCCTGACAGGCGGGCTGCATCCGCATTGGAGCCTATGGCGTATATATGCCTGCCGCTTTTTGTACTGCTGAGAAGATAATTAAAGATAACCCATATAATGGCTGTCAGCCATACGCCATTGTAAATGCCCAGCGTTTTTCCATAATAAAACATGTTCCGGAAAGCCTCCGCTGCTCCCTGTCCGATATCGCCGGTATTGTAGTTTCCGTTTACAATCTGAGCAATGCCGCGGCCTATTGTCATAGTACCGAGCGTGGCGATGAAAGGCGGCAGCTTGAATTTTCCCACGAGAAAGCCGTTCACCAGTCCAACAATCATGCAGGCTGCGAAAGCAATCAGTAAAGCCAAAACAGGGTGAACGCCATTGCATATCAGCGTAGCAGAAATCATAGCGCTCATACCGATAACAGAACCGATAGATAGGTCAATATTTCCGGTAATACATACAAAGGCCTGACCGATTCCCACCAGCAGATAGGGGCATATCTGGCGAAGCAGACTGCTTAAGTTATGTCCCGAAGCAAAATTTGTATTCATGCATGTAAAGACGATCATCAGGACGACCACTCCGGCAAACGCGGTTAAAACCTGTCCCATGCTTTTTTTACCCATAAGTCTCTGAATTGCATTATTCTTATTTTTCATGAGTATCTTCTCCTCCCTTTATGATGCGCCGGCTGCGAGCTTATCCTCGAACTGCATGGCACAGGTCAGGATTCCTGTCTCCGACGCCTCATCAGAACTCATTTCCCCAGTGATCCTGCCGTCGCACATAACAAGGATCCTGTCACTGATTCCCATAACTTCCGGCATTTCCGAAGAAATAATAATTACCGCTATTCCCTGCTTTTTAAGCTGATTAATTATTTCATATATCTCGACTTTTGCAGCAACATCAATTCCCCTGGTCGGTTCATCAAATATAATGACCCTGGAATTTCTTGCAAGCCATTTGGCTACGACGACTTTCTGCTGATTCCCGCCGGATAATGTTCCTGCATCCGCCTCAGCACCTGCCATTTTAATTGTAAGGGATGACTTTCCCTTCTCGATTATTTCATTTTCCTTTTTCCTGTCGATTGTTCCTATAAAGCCATTCCGGCAAATGGAAGGAAGGTTCGGCAGTGCGATATTTTCGCGGATGGACAGTTTCGTGCACAGTCCGTCCTTCTTCCGGTCTTCCGGAACCAGAACGATCCCGGCATCAATAGCATCCCTGGGGCAATTGATATCCGCCGTTTTTCCATCAATAATGATCTTTCCGCTCTCTTTACTGTCTGCCCCGAAAATCGCCCTGCTTGTTTCTGTCCGCCCGGCGCCCACCAGACCCGCAAAGCCTAAAACTTCACCTGCGTAAGCGTCAAAGCTCACATCCCGTACCAGCCTGCCTGCGTTCAGGTGCTGTACTTCCAGGACTTTCTTCCCCCGCGGCATGATTTCCCGCGGAAACTGATTATCAATCTTCCGGCCTACCATATTGGAAATCAATTCATCCATTGTGAAATCCCGGAACTTTCCTTCTGTGATATACCTGCCGTCCCGCATGATGGTCACAGTATCCACAATATGATGCAGTTCCTGAAGTCTGTGGCTGATGTAAACAATAGACTTTCCCTGTTCCCTCAGTTCTTTTACGATGCGGAACAGTTCTTCTACTTCAGCATTTGACAGGGCAGAGGAAGGCTCATCCATGACCAGCACTTTTGCCTGAAGCATAAGAGCTTTTGAAATCTCCACCATCTGCTGTTTTCCTACCGGCAGACGGCTCATCTCAGTTTCCGGATCCAGATCACGGATGTGCATCTGCTCCAGCTGTTTTGCTGCCAGACGGTTCATTTCCTGATTGTCAAGGCGTCCCCGCCTGGTAATTTCACGACCTAAAAATATATTTTCTGCAACCGTAAGCTGCTGGCACATATTCAATTCCTGATGGATAATAGCGATGCCGAGTTCCCGGGCTTTCTTTGCATTGAAATCCATCCCGATTTCCTTCCCGAAAACAGTCATCTCTCCGGAATCTCTTGTATAAACACCGCTTAAGATTTTCATCAGTGTCGACTTTCCGGCACCATTTTCCCCGAGAAGAGCCATAACCTCCCCCTCACGCAGCGTAAGGCTTACATCATCAAGAGCCTTTACACCCGGGAAACTTTTATTCACATGGCTCATTGTAACTACTACTTTACCCATAAAGTACCCTCCTTCCTCTTCTTAGGTATTTCAATCTTCTGCCTTCGGATACTCGTTGCAGAGCAGACGATAAGGAATCTCATCCTCCTCAATCGTCGGAAAACGTCCCAGCGGATTCAGGAAGCGATTATCCGTATTGTCATCATTGCACATGGAAACTTCCCCGATCAGGACAGAAGAAGAATCCTCCGGAATAATGAATTCATGATAATAGTATGGGTACAGGGAAAGGCTCTGGCCGGGTTTCAAAATAACGGGCTCACCGGGCTTTACCTTGTATCTGCGTCCGTCCTGGCAGATCAAAACGTCATTTTTCTTATCCAGTTCCTCTTCTTCGGTCGCGTTATACAGCGTAAAGCGGATATCTCCGCCTCCCCGGTTAATGATATCTTCCATTTTGTTCCAATGGAAATGCATGGGAGAGACCTGCCCCGGATCACACATCATGATTTTTTCTGCGTAAGTTTTCGTATATTTATCATTATGTACATTGCCGTTGCGGAGAGTAATTAAAGCCAGCCCAAGATGTGCATAATCCCCCATTCCGTAATCCGTCACATCCCAGCCCAGCATGTTGTCGCGGATTTCGTCATATTCATGTCCTTTTTCCTTCCATTCTTCCGGGGTAAACTTTAAAAAGTCCGGGAGTTCAAAGCAGTGCTCCTTCAGCAGTTTTTCAAATCTTCTGATTACCTTATTAATTTCCGATCGTTTCATATTA
>DCDB01000281.1 GCA_002316215.1 Lachnospiraceae bacterium UBA1066
GGCTTATCTCTGCATCATCTGTCCTTCCCGGTTTTTCATTTTCCCAGTTTATCTCGATATCCTCGGGCTGGGCACTCGGGATTTCGTTTGCCCTGTCGGCCTTTTCTTCCGCCTCTTTGGTTTCCGCATCGATCTTGGCCTGCAGCTTTTCGCGCTTCTTCGCGCTTGCTTCCTTAAAACCTTCGACCGTATTCACGATCACGTTATTTTCCGGATCCTCAAAAATGACCCTGTTGATTTCCGCCCCGACCAGCACGAAATACATGCAGAAGTACAGCCAGATCATAGCAAGAATTATACCTGTGAGGCTTCCGTAAATCGTAAGGAAGCTCTTGCTGTTAAGATAATATATCGATAAAAGATATGAAAAAAACATCCATACCGTCGTTACGATCAAAGCTCCCGGCAGCTGACTCCGGAAAGTATAACGGCAGTTCGGCAGGAACTTATAAACAAAAAGAAAGATCAGCATGAAAGCGATAAATGTCAGAATCGACCGAAAACGGTAAATGAAGCTCAAAAAGCTGGCAACGACCGGAAATTTACTGGCAATCATGATATTTATCTTTTTTCCCGACATCTGCATATACATGGCTGCGACTACCAGGACAAGAAATACAACAACATACATCATAGACCTGAACCGCAGATAGAACCACCCGCGCGTTTCCTTGACCTTACTGATAACATTCAGGCCGTTCGTCATGGCATGGAATGCCTTGGCAGCGGACCAGATCAGGATCAGAAGGGAAAAAGGCAGGATAGAATATGATTTCATGTAGACTTCATTGATGATCGTAGAAACGTAGTCCTTGAGGCCGGACGGCACAATACTGATCATGGCGTTCATAACATTCGTCATGTCCGTCGACGTCTTCCGTGCAATTGCCAGGAAGATCATAATGAACGGGACAAATGAAATCATAAGAAAATAGGCGCATGTTGCTGAATATGCGCCCATGTGATCCTCTGTCATTCGTTTGCTGAAAAGCTTGATTCCGCGAAAAACATCTTTCATTAGTTGGCGGCCTTTTTAATGCAGGCCTCTTCCTTTACCCTGCCTTATAGAAGGCCCAGAATATAAGTTGTTCTTGTATCATATTTTTCATTGGCATTCAGCACCGGGCTCTCAAACTCCGGCGTATTAACGGAATTCGGGAAATGCTGCGTCTCAAGAGCAAAGCCTTCATTGCTGTGATAGGTCTTCCCTCCCTTGCCTTCTTCCGTTCCGATACTGTTCCCGGCATAGAACTGCATACCCGGCTGATCAGTCATAACCGTCAATGTTATCCCGCTTTTATCGGACACGGCATAAGCGGCTTTCCTGTAGCCGGTACCGATAACTGCAAAATTATGGTCGTAGCCGTTTCCGTATTCCAGCTGGACAGACGTCGCGGCAGCATCCTGACCGATTGTCTTCAGATGCCGGAAATCAAAGGGCGTGCCCTCAACAGCCTGAATCATGCCGATCGGAATCAGTTTTTCATTAACCGGCGTAAAGCCGTCTGCTTCAATTTCCAGATACTGGTCAAGGATGGATCCGCTTCCTTCGCCATTCAGGTTCCAGTAAGAATGGTTGGTCATATTCACAACCGTTTTCGCATCCGCCGTCCCTTCATAATGGATATCAACCGCGTTGTCATCCGTCAGGGTATAGGTCACCTTCGCAAGGAAATTTCCGGGATAGCCCTGATCGCCGTCCGGACTGTCAAGCAGGAAGGAGACCGCATTATTTTCTTCCTTTACCTCTGCCATCCAGGGGCGGAAATGAAATCCGAAAGGCCCGCTGTGCAGGTTGTTTTCATTTTCATTTTTGGCAAGATGGTATTCACAGCCGTCGAGGACAAAAGATGCTCCAGCAATACGGTTCCCGCTCCGCCCGATGGTTGCGCCGAAGCACGGGCCGTTTACTTCATAATGCGCAAGATCGTCATAGCCAAGCACGACGTCCGTGAGCTTTCCTTCCCGATCCGGAACGTATACATTCTTAAGTACCGCTCCGAAATCCAGGACAGTAACAGAAGCTCCCTGTGCATTAGAAATCGTGTAAGAGGAAATCTTTTTTCCTTCTCTTGTAAAACCAAAATCTTTCTTTTCAATAGACATATTATACCTCCGCCATAAAAAAGAGCCATGATCATGACTCTTTAAGATCTCCGGAATGCCGTTCCTATGAAACTGACGCCTAGCCCATGCCAGGTGGGTAACCGCAGCCGGTTCTCTGCCTTCCACTGGAAGCTCTTGAGGCCTGACATCAATACCGGCGATATAGGAATCCCTTTAAATCATATGTAGGTTCAGGAAAAATAGGGGATCGCGCACTCCAGAGACAAGGTAATTATAAACTATCCCGGCATCTATGTAAAGCAAGTTTATTTCATGTAATTCCATTCAAAGCCGCATAGATGCCGCGGGCGCTGCAAAGCTGATTTATTCAGGTAATCCCGTTTAAATCCGTATAGAGATCGCGGGCATAGGAATCTGTCATCCCGCTTATGGTATCTGTCGCAAGAAGAAGCCGATAGTACATTTTCCCGCTTTCAGGCTTTCCGGACGCTGCCCATTCGTATACCTGCCTGTAATTTTCCGAAATAAGCGAAAGAAACTTTTCTTCCATGAGCCCCGGCGCCTTCTCCCCGTCAAATTCCAGCGCCGCCGGAACCAGCTTATCGAGAAGATACGTAATGATTGAATTCGCGGCAATCTCCGTCTTGTAAATCGACATCGACGTAAAGGCATAATCAAAGGCAATGCCCTTCAGGGAACGAAGGAGCACCTCGGCCTGCGAATCAAAGATAAGCTCATGTTCAAAGGTTCCGTCCATAATTGCCTTATAATGCGATATGAAACCCTGCGCTGCCGCTTTTAATAATGAGTCCTGCATTTTCACCAGCCAGTTCATAAGAGCAAACTCCTGGGGATTCTTCACATGCCGGCTCCGTCCTTCGTCATAAAGTTCCGTAAGGATTTTCGTATAACAGGGCGCGGTGTGTCTCAGCTTCAATTCTTCCAGAAAAGTCCCGTAATCAAAGAAATCCTTTTTAAATGCATCCTCGATGTCCGCCGTCCCGTAGGCTATATCATCGGCTGCTTCGAGGATAAAGGTCAGAGGACTGCGCGCCCCCAAAAGGCCGGTTTCATTTTCAATATCCCGGAAAAGCTCTTCCTCCGACTGAAAATAGCCCATTTTCCGCATCTTGACATCGGAGGAAGACGGATCCGCCTCAAGAGAAGAATTCGGATATTTGATCATCGCGGACAAAAGCGCATAGGTAAGATCCATCCCGTGTCCGTCCGACAGGAAATGCAGCCTCGAAACAAGCCTCAGCCCCTGCGCATTTCCTTCAAAATGATAGAAGTCCCCGAGCTGCGCAGGCGATAAATAATCCGTTACTTTCTTTCCTCTGACGGTCATCTGCGGAAGCTTTCTCCGGAACCATTCCCGGATGGCCTCCTCGCCGAAATGTCCGAAAGGCGGATTCCCGATGTCATGGATCAGTCCCGCACATTCGATGACTTCAGAAACGCTGTTTCTGGTCTCAAGACTGAAGGCAGGATCCAGACGCTGCTCAATGACGGACTCTGAAATATCCTTTGCCAGCGACCTTCCGAACGAAGAAACTTCCAGGCTGTGGGTCAGCCTTGTCCTTATGAAATCCGACTTATCCAGCGGAAAGACCTGCGTTTTGTCCTGCAGCCTTCGGAAAGAAGCGCTGCCGATGATCCTGCGGTAATCCTTTTCGAACTCGCTTCGCAGATCATAAACGTCTTCATGGCTGCCGGATGCGGCTGTACTACGTTTTTGTGACAGAAGCTTTTTCCACTCCATCTTCGTCTCTTGATCTCCCGCATCGTGAACTTAATTCCCGTTTCAAAATTCCTGTTGCCTATTTGTTTAAATCATTGCTTTTTGCTCTTGTATTATGTTTTGTTTATAATCTTGTTTTATATTCTTGCTTTATATTCTGGTTATATATTCTTGCTTTATATTCTTGCTTTATATTCTTGCTTTATATTCCTGCTTTATATTCTTGCTTTATATTCTTGCTTTATATTCTTGCTTTATATTCTTGCTTTATATTCCTGCTTTATATTC
>DCDB01000164.1 GCA_002316215.1 Lachnospiraceae bacterium UBA1066
CGAAATTTGTAGGCACCATATCCGCCTGGATTTTCGCCGCCACGGACAGCTCGGAGGCAATCCGCTCTTCTTTCGCCGTCATATCTTTCAAATTGACAATGTATTTCTGCAAAGATTCAGTCATATAATTAAAGGCCCGGGCAAGGCTTCCGATCTCATCGTCGGTCGACACCTGCGTCCGCTGTTCGAAATTTCCATGGCTTATCTTAAGCACATCCTTTTCGAGATGCTGAAGCGGAGAAGCGATTTTACGTGACAGTACTCCGACAGAATAAGTAACAAATAAAATAATCAGTGCAAACAGAACAAGGCAGCTGTTTATGATTTGCCGGATGCTTCCGTTAACGGTATTGGCCACCGTCTGCGTATTCGTAGTGATATCGTCCCGTATGGAAACAGCCGGTTTGATAATATTTGACACCGGGCTCATGATGCAAAGCGTCCAGTTCGTAAGCGGTATTTTTGAATAGGAAATGTAAATCGCGTCGCTGCCTTCTCCGACGCTGGTAATCCCGTCCGTGCCCCCGAGCACTGTCTGGGCCACGTCCTTAATCGGTGTATTGATTGAATCATCATAAATAGTTGCGGTTCCTGAAGACAGACTGTCGACATCTTTGCTTGCAATAATGGCGCCTTCACTGTTTATCAGAGTCGCATAATTTGGATCCACGATGTTGTCATTGACCATGGATGTGTTGATATCATTCATCAGGATATCGATACCTATGCAGCCTAAGAAGGTTCCCGAGCTGTTGTAAATAGGCGCTACACAGGTGATCGTAAGTCCCCTGCCGTAGCTGTCCTGATAGGACTTTGTAAAAAATGGTTCTTTCGATTTTTTACCCGCCGTATACCAGTCCCGTTCCCGGAATTCATAATAATTCTCGGTTCCCAGCGTGGCATATTCCGAATTCGGATCGTAGCTGATCAGAAGTCCCGTTTCCGTACCGATGTAAATCGTCGAAATATTCTCACTGCGTGCCGCAATAGAGGCAAAAACACTTTCCAAATTGCCGAGAAGCTTATTTTCACTTTCTACATCTGCATAGGAGAGACTTTCGTTAGCGATGTAACGCTGCATGGCCCATATTCCCGTATTCTCTTTAACCGGATACTGAACCTCCTTTTCCGGATAGCCGGAAGGATTACTGTACAGAGTCACCGCATAATCCGCTGCATACTGGGCTGAAGAAATATAAGATCTCAGCTTCTCTTCCGCGAGGAGTGCTTTATCCGTTGCCGTATTTGTAAGTTCTTTTTCAAGTTCATTTTTCAGTGCGTTTTCACTTACGTCCGCAGCGGACTGCCCAAGCTGAGTGCTCTTATCAACTGCCGTATTTTTGATACTTGTAATGGAGCCGATACAGATTATCGTTGAAATGACAAGCGCCGTCATACTGATGATCAGCGTCATATTAGTCAGTTTTCTGGATACCGTCGACTGCGTTTTTTCGACACCGTTTTTGTCAATATACGTCTTTGTTTCCATATCGGTATAGCCGATATAGCCCATCACGGTATCATCGACCACCAGCACAGAAAGGACAAAAAGGATGCAGCCGATAATCTGATAGATATTCGCCGGCGTATATTCCTTATGCATCAGTTTCGAAAGAAACGGATTGGTGATCAGTGTGATAATTATTTCAGATGAAAAAATAAGAGAGGCATTGACCGGCTTTACGTGTTTCTGGCAGCTTACCTGAATAAGGCCGTAAAGTGCCCTGATAAACACGCCGAAAAAGAGAACCGTAAGCCAGAACATTTTATCTGTCGGAAATGAAAAGCTTCCTTTTCCGATTGCAACTTCTACAGCCCAGCCGCAAAAGCTGAACAGAACGGAAAAAATCAGCTGCGAAAGCGTGAGAACCGCCGCATCTTCCTTTTTCCCTACGATAGAAATCGATATGACGTAAGTCGCAAAGAAGATGTCCGCGATAATAAGGAAGATGGCATTTACGGACTTAAAGAAAAGGCTGATATCCGCGTTCAGCATAAGAATCAGGGCAATAATCGCAACTGCCGAAGCCACTGCGGAACGGAAACTGACCTTTTTCTTAAGCAGCAGAAGAAGCGGCGTTACGAACACAAAGTACATGGATACCAGGCTGGAAACGATAACGGAATCGACTCCTTTTGAACCGATGACCAGGAAAAAATTAAATCCGATTACTTCTCCCGAAAGAAGCATTCCTTTTAAAAGAACCTTCTTGTTTATCTTTCTCAGTTTCTTAAACTGCAGTGCGGCAAGGATCAGAAACCCCACAAGATAAGTAACGAACAAAAAAGAAAAGGTCGAAACGGAATCCGGGACGTTCTGAAGGAAAATATACTGAACAGCCGACCATACCGTTATGAGCAGCAATCCCAAGGTAGCAGTGTATTCTTTTTTCAGCTTCATGTCAGCTCACCTCGCTTTAAATTTCTTCTGCAATATACTTTTTCAGTATAATATCCGGCTTATACGACAGCTTCGCTTTGCGAAGTCCCGGAACGCCCAGGTCTTCTTCCCTGTTTATATACGCATATCCCATCGCGCACATTTTTACGACGTCCTGGTTCAGGACACGGTAAATATCGTCAATCCTGCGGTTTCCTTTTTCAATCAGCACATCATAGCAGTTTCTGCTGATCGGGGCACCGTATACAAATCCCTGTACGATTCCGTCTATTCTTACGATAATTCCGGAAATTTTCAGCTCATCAAAGCAGGCGAGCTGCTTTTCAATTTCTCTGTATTCAAGATTCAGCGCTGCTGTATCATGCATCTCCAGAGAATCTGCCAGCCATTTTTCTTCAAATGCAAGCACCTCGCCGGTTTTTTCCTTAGTAAGAATGCTCTCTTCCATCCTTCCTTCGTACACACGCCGAAGCAGATTTACATCATATCTTTTCTTGGCAAACTTACTGCCCGGCAAATTGGCGAGATTTTCCGACCGATGGAGATACTCCGCATAATTCCTTACTTCACGGGCCTGGAACACACCGGGAAACTCCTGCATAAGCCAACTGTAGTTATCTTCCGTTATCGTATCAAACCGTACCTTTGAGCCGTTTCCATGTGCATCCCCGATGATATTTTCAACCGCTTTCTTCCTGTCGCCTGCGCCCATCGGGAACAGATACGTCCTTTTGCCGTTTCCGCACATACGGCTTCTTAAGATATAAAGAAAACCGTTCAGCTCACAGTACTGCGAGCCGTACTTCTCGTAAAGCGCATACATATTAACGAAAGAATGCTGGCATGAATTTTCACCGTACAAAGAAAAGTATTCCTGTATTCTGTCATAATCATCTATTTCAGCTTTTTTAAAGGACATCATCTGTTTTCTTCTCTTCACCTTTCACAGCCCGTAATAGAAAGAACGCGTATGTCAAAATTTTCTCTGTGAAAAAGAACCTCTTTGGATTTTTAACACTTGCAGCATTAAAACAAAAAAGCCGCCTTACTATAAAAATAGGCAATCGGCTTCCGAAAAATATTTTCTATGAGATAATTTTCGTCATCGTAAGAATATTCTGCCCGTTTCTGTATTCGTAATGAAGATTCTGCATCGTTTTTTTTACAATGAAAATGCCGAGCCCTCCGATTTCCCGTTCTTCCGCCGAAAGCGTTACATCCGGCTCGGTTCCTGTCAGCGGATTAAACGGCACACCGCAATCCCTGAATTCCAGACAGATGCGTTCCGCCTCCACACGTATCCCCATTTCGGCATATTTGCTTCCGCTGTAGGAACAGATATTTGTAAAAATTTCATCAGCGGCAACATGAATCTGCCTCTGTACTTTCACGGAACATAGTCCTTTCAGGACGCTGTCAATAAAACTCTGGATTTTTTCCATTTCACCGGCACTGGCCGGAACCTTCAGCCGGATAAAATCATCTGAGGAAACCCCCTCACTGTTGTCTGACATCCCATTGGGCTCCTTTTCATAGTTAATCACCGACAGCCTTTTTCTCCGCCGATCTGTTTTTTCTCAATTACGAGTCCGTTTCTCCGTCAATATATTTCTTTCCCCGCAGCTCCCAGTCGATCATGCGTTCAAACAGACCTTCCTTCATATTCCCGGATTCCTGTCCGAAATAACGAACCAGTTTTTTTGCCTTTTCTTCTGTCTTCGGATATGCTTCTGCCGGCACATAATTTTTCAGGCGTCCTTCATGTCCCGGTAAATCAAACAGAAAGAGGCCTGCCAGCCTTTCATCATAAATTCCCATTGTTTCCGTAATTCCGATAGCATCAGCAAGAACTTCATCGAAAACAATATCCCTGAGCTCCGGAAACATTTTCCTGCATACAAAATGGGTCAGCTCATGATATCTGCGGATTCCCAGAGAAATCCGCAGCCATTCTCCGGCAGAAAAACCGGCTGTTCCGGCAGGCAGTGCACTGTACGGGCCTTCACTCAGGATAATAAGAGACGTCGTATAATTCTTTTTGTCCTTCGTAAACAGCTTAAATTCGGCATTCCAGTCCGTACCGTCCAAAGATTCGTATTCTTTCTTATGTTCTTTAATTTTTGACCAGTCATTAATTCCGGAAATAGTTCCCGCACCACAGGTAGCAGGTACGTCTGTATTTTCACACTTACATCCCATAATCCGGTAGAAACACTCAAAATCACTCCGGTTCGCCAGGAAGATAATCTCGGCATCACCTGCAGGGGTTCTGACTGATTCCGTAAAATCACGCTCCGTGCCCGTAAAGTGGTCGGACAGCGTTCCCTGATACTCTTCGCCTTTTCTGGTAATGTTCCGATAGACCGGTGTTTCCGATACGCCCTTTGCCGGAGTAAGATAAAGCTGCGGGAAGCGCCGGGCCAAATTCTCAATTACACCCATCACACACCTTTTTTCTTTCTTTTTGCTCGAAATAAAGTTCCAGCAGTTCCTCAAGATGCGACCTGAAATAAGTACAGGTTCCGTATTTTACATCCTTCTTCTTATTCGCAAGGCGGGCACGCGGACAGCCGCCGTCGCAGACAGGAAAGAAGAAACAGGACTTGCATTCTTCGTCTTCCAGATAGGATCCTTCAATCATTTCCTCTGCAACAAGGCCCATATTCCATTGATCCGGCTCATTCACATTTCCCACAACTTTTTCAGGGATGCCGACATCATCCCAGCATTTATAAATCTCACCTTCCGGCCCGATCACGTATGCGTTTCTTTTCGTCATCGTACAGCCGCCCAAAACCATGGATGGAAATACAGGGAGGTCGAAAATCCCGTTCTTATCTGCCTGTTCGCAGAGGAACTCTCCCTTTTTCTCTGAGTCAAAACAGCAGGCGACATCCGGATTTGTTTCATCTCCTTCGATATGCACAAAGCCAGGATAGACAGATATACGCTTATCCTTATATCTTTCTTCGATGAAATGATGGACTTTGGTATAATCGCCTTTATTAGTTTCATCCACATTCATCCGTATATTGACCTTCCCGTCCCATGCAGACTTAAGAAGACCGTCAAGATTCGCAACAATCCTGTCAAATGTTTTACCGCCGCCCAGCAAAAATCTCCGGCTGTCATGCGTCTCTCTGTCTCCGTCCAGGGTAATCTGAATTGTTTTTATATGAAGATTTTCAAGCTCTCTGATTACTTTTTCATTTAAACCATACCCGTTCGTAACAATCATCGCCCGGATACTCTTCCCCAGGGAAGTTATCTTATTATTCAGGCTTAAGATCCGTTCAAAAGCGAGCAGCGGTTCTCCCCCGTACCAGACCAGCGAAATCTGCTGAACACTTTTTCTTCTTTTTATAAATTCGACAATGTTATTTTCTGTTTCTTCTGTCATGAGAGCGAAATCCTTATTCTTCTCATAGCAGTAGGGGCATCCAAAGTTGCAGTTTCTGGTCGGCGCAATGGTCAGCAGCATGACACCGTTATTATAGTTCGACGACAGCCTTCGCATTTTTAAAATATCGTAAAGTCTGTCGTCTTTTTTCTCATCGACAAGAAATCCCGCAGTCCTCAGATTGAAATATAAGCCGGGATCTTTTGAAAAATCATACGCTTCCGGGTTTTCACTGATCGTTTTGATAACTCCAAAAGCAGCTTCCTCCATCTGAAGGAAACTGTTACTTGCCGAATTATATAATAAGAGACCATTTCTTTGTGATTGAAAATAAGTGCTGTATCTGGACCATCTCATTTTCTTCTGCTCCTTTTATAAATGCTGCAGGAATTGTCCTGTCTGTCCTTAGCCGTAAAAACCTGATCTGCCAAACTATTGACCTGTGCAGACGCAACGGACAAATCAGGAAATTCCTGCCTGCATTTATGGCATTATATAAATCATATCCATTCAGTTACCTGATGACTTGTTACTCCTTCACAGCCGAATACATGCAGCTTTTCAAATATCAGGGTTTGCCGATCCTTCACAGACGCAGATTTCCCTTATTTCACTCCTGCCTCAGCTGCACATGCATTTCCTGCGCAGGCATCAACAAAGCAAGCGCCACCTGCTACTGCATCAAGTGAATTTTCATCCAGTTCGCCTGTGATCATATCCGGCAGTACAAACGTCTCTGCATAAGCAGGGTCTTTTTCAATTACCTTTACTTTGAAACCGTCCGGAAGCTTTTTCCCGGCCACCTTCTCAATTGCTGCCGTAGAGTCTTCCAAAAGTTCCTTTCTGAAATCTGAATCTGTAGCTGCCTTTGCCATAACCTTTTCATACAGCGCATTAATTTCTTCCTTTGACCATTCCATAATTCATTTCCTCCTTTATATGATAAATTATTAGTGCTACCCTGCCAAAACAATGTATCCCAGATCATACAAAAGCTGTAACTTTTCTCTGATATACAGCTCGCTGCAATTACGAAGCTCTGCATTACTCAAAACATTTTCAACAGTCTCGGGTTTATCCCGAAGGCGTTCCAGTACCCTGAACAAAGAATCACAGCCGCTGATAACTCTTTTCACACAGTCACCATGAAATGTAAGATAGTTATTTTCAAAATCAAACGGAAGTTCAATTTTAATTAACCGATTTCCCGGCAGGTCCACGGGCATCCACTTTTCAATTAAATAGTGCAGCACACTGCCGTATTCTTCCGCATTTTCAAACGTGCATGTCTCATAAACTCTCATGCCTAACGGATATTCAACGTCTGGCGGATATGCTGTCACAAGCGATATGTCCTTTCGCAGCATATTTACGACAAAACCATTCACACATACACAAGATGTCTTTTCTTCGAACGCCTTGTCCGGGTATCTGCCTTTTAAGTTTCTCGCTCTTCCTGAAAAGCTGTAACTGTATAAAGACTCCGGATTATTAAGAGCAATCTCAATGCAGGCCAGATCCTCAATTGAAAAGTATTTATATATATTTTTTAATTGTTCAAGCGAAACGACAGAAAATCTGAGCGCCGCGTCGTAAAGGGCTTCCTTTCCCAGAAGTTCAATAAGTTTTTTAGTCCTAGACACATTTCTCACTGAAGCCACTGTCGTCGTCTGCGGAAAGACATCCAGAATCCCCCTGGAGTCTGTAATAAATTTTTCATAGTCAGGATTATCAAATGGCTCCGTTCCGAAATAGCAGATAGATGAGCCTGCTATTTCTCCGAGGACCTCCCTTGTGTTATGCAAAATTTCCTGCCAGAGTAACTGATTCTTTGGTGTATAGCGAAATACGCCGGATAAGCTTTTCGCATCGAGACAGCAGAACGGGCAATTGCCGCTGCATCCATCTGCCAGTTCAAAGCATGCAGATATAAAATAGGAGCGCATATGCATTCTCGCGTGAAAACTCTGAAAACCGATACGGCTGCGCTGGCTTCTTACCCAGTGTGCATACCTCTCATCCTTTATTTTGTCTAAGTCCGCTCTCCTGTCGACTCTTTCATGCAGGGAATCCATCAGATTTCTGAAAAGCAGCGTATATTCGTTCTGCGCCGGATCAGAGGCTGCTGCATTTAATTGCAGCTTTATAGCTTGCTTTGCCGTTTCAGAATCAAGCACCAGATTACTATTCTTTAATGCTTCAGCTGCATTCTCTTCGAAGCATTCCCGGAAAAAAGGATCCGCATAGTAGAGTTCCAGAAACCTCTTATAATATGCCCATGTCTTCAGCTTTTTGTTCTGCTCAATCCTGTTTTCATCCTGCATCTTTTTGCCTTATTTAACATTAAATTTTGCCGCACAGGCATCGCCCACACATGGTCCGCCAAGGATTGCAGCAGCACAGGCACTGCCCAATACAACCAGGGAAACACCCCCCGCAGCTTCTTCCAGATTATCCTCCTCGATTTCTCCGGAAACCAGATCCGGCAGAACGAAAGTTGCATTATACGCCGGGTCATTCTCGATCACCTTGATGTTGAATCCTTCCGGCAGCTTTTCTCCTGTCATCTTTTCAATTGTGTCTCTGGGGTTGTCGATCAGTGCTTTCCTGAAATCCGAATCTCTTACAGCCTTGTCTTTAATCTCCGCGTAAACTTTTTCTACCGTTTCTTTATCCCAGACCATTGCAATACCTCCTTATCATGAATAGTTTTCACTATGTTTCTCACATTCACAGCGCGGGATGCTTCTCTGCACACACAATATGGATTTTGCATACATAACATTGAAACTGCACAACCGGTTCAATATAGCGACGCACAACATGCTTCATGGATCTGTTCTTATCAGATACATCAAAGTACATCTCTTCATATCGGTCTGTTACATTTCCGAGGATGTATGCACAAAACGCCGGTGTGATATTGAATGTCCGGATTTCCTTATAAATATAAAGTCTCCTGATTAAAATCCTCTTTTCCGACAGCTTTTCGCAGATCATCCATCCGCAGATATCTTCTGTCCCTTTTCTTATCAGTAGACCGCTGCTGTGCAAATCAAGCCTGTTATCCGGATCGTCAACAAACGGCGACAAATACTCCGGATCCTTTTCTGCTTCTCTTTTCCTGATTTTCTCAGTTTCTAAAGCCGTGCATTCTTCCCAAGATTTCACATAAAAACCCTTTTGATCAAGGAGCTTCTGATTGTACCATGTCTTTTTTTCCAGATAAGCCAGATCTCTTATTCTTAATCCCGATCTGATATATTTTTCGTAATCATCGATACAATAATTTTTATCCGTAGAAAAATGTGCCCTGATCTTATCCTGCCCGTTTTTCATCTGATATATCCAATGAAAAACAATTATTCCGTATTTCTCTTTTGCTGTCTCAAACATCGTCTGGAAAATCCCGAATAAGTTCTGCCAGCTTCTGAATTCGTCTATAAGATAAAAATAGTGGGCAAAAAAATCTCTGCTTCCCTTCAGCGCTACGCCATAGCCGATTCCGACCGGTCTGTCACTTTCCATGGCCCTTACAACAACACGGTTATATTTTTCCGAAAACAAATACTCCGGCAGCCCGTAGGAATCAAAAAAATGCTTCATTGTGGATATTAAGACTTTATCGTTCTCAACCGATTCCACTTCCATATCAGCATCCCCTGTCCGTCATGCCCTGCCTAAATAAACAAATTTCCGCTCCAGTCCATGATTGCGTGGAAAATCACTGGTGCAAACGCTGAATTATATTTCCTGTACAATTCATTGAATACAAAATGCCAGATGAATGTCATGAGTAAAGTCAGCCAGCTGTTTTGTAAAAACTGCAGGATTCCTATTCCTTCGCTGATCATCTGAAACGGAATATGCAATCCCATAAACAGCACGCCCCCGGCTGCAACCGCGAGGAAATCATTCGAAATCCTTCCGTAGAGCCTCGGCTGCAGATATTTCCGAAAGATAAATTCTTCCGGCAGCGCAATGACTGCCGCGTAATAAAGAAAACTTGTAACGGTGCCGAATCCGGTAAGCATCTGATCCTTAAATACAAAGATATTCAAGGCCGCGACAACGGCAAATAAAATAAGACCCGAACCGATTCCCAGTAAAACGGATTTTTTCCTTTTTATCTTTTTCTGTTCCTTTGTGTCTATAGCTTTACTGTCCTTATATACCTTCCAATAACAGTATGCTGCAAATATAAAGTTTATTTCCGTAACCAGATAAAGACCGTATGTTATATAAATAAAACCAAGCACGATATAAACGATCACAAGGATCACCCAAAGACCGAAGGCCTCTGCGGTACTGCGGGCGGAATAGCCGGACACTAATTTCCAATAGGAACTGTCCGTCTTTAAAATCCTGAGTATCCTGTTCGGACTTTTCGTTTCCATACAGACTCCTTCATTATGCCAGCTGCCGGATTGCCATATTATAAAAGCGCCCTTTCTTCTTCATCAGCTCATCATAAGAGCCTTCTTCCTCAATCCGTCCATTATTCAGCAGCACGATTCTGTCACATCTCATAATTGTCGAAAGCCTGTGCGCAATAACAATCCGGGTTGCAGACATTTTTTCCAGGCTTTCGCATACCATGGCCTGGGTTATATTGTCCAAAGCACTTGTCGCTTCATCAAAAAAGAGGATCGGCGGTTTTCCTACCATAGCCCTGGCGATCAATATTCTCTGCTGCTGTCCGCCCGATATGGTTCCGCTGCCTTCGGAAAGAACTGTATGCAGCCCCATCGGCATCTTTGCAATATCTTCCGAAAGCCCAACTTCACTGATTACTTCCTCAACCTTTTTCTGCGATACCATCGGCTGCGTTATCGTGATGTTATCGTATATGCTTCCGGATATCAGGCCGCCGTTCTGGAGAACTACACCCAGCCTTCTGCGAAGTTCCCTCTTATCAAGCGTATCAATATCCTGATTATCGTAAAAAATCTTTCCTTTCTGCGGCTGTTCAAATCCCAGAAGTAATTTCAGAAGCGTGCTTTTCCCGCATCCTGAAGGCCCGACAATACCGATATATTCTCCCGCTTTAACATGCAGCGACAAGTTGTCCAGAATCGGGGCCTGATCCGGTGTATATGAAAAAGTAATATTTGAAATCTCGATATCCCCTGTCAGCTTTGACGGAATTGCCGCAGACGTTTCGGACTCCGGCTTCGTTTTCAGGATAATATCTATGTACTCCATCGTCGGTTTAACTACTTTAAGTCTTTCCGATGAGCTTCCAAGCTGCAATATGGCTGCTGAGAAAGCGCCGAAAGCGCTCGTGAATGCCACAAATGAGCCCATTGATATTTTCTGATACAGTCCGGTTTTTATCAGAACCATATAAAAGACAGCCAGAAAAAGTACGGGCGCGGCAGTGGAGATTATACCGGATATATCTTTACTGTATTCTTCCTTTTTATTAAGGGTCAGGCCCTTTGTGTATGGTTTCAGATATTCATACGCTGCCTGGTTCTCTGCACCTGCAATACGGATTTTATCAATACCGCTCAGCACCTGATACATCAGCGCGCTTGTTTCCGTTTTGACTTCCAGCTTTTGTTTCTGGTTTTTCATCTGAAGAAAGTTAACCAATGCGATAACCGCCGTCACCGCAAGTGCCATAAGCAATCCTATCCAGCTGAGTTCCTGCACATAGCTGAACATCTGGAAAAAGTAAAGCAGGGAAAAGACAGCCGTCACACCGGTCGTCGTGAGTTCATTTGCAATCACTTCAAATACATCGGATACCGACATGGCACGCATTGAAAGATCCGAGCTTTGAAATTTACGGACGACACCTTCCGGAAAATTATACAGCCTGCCGTAAGCAGCATTTTGTATGGAATACTTCATACGGCTTATTCCTCTGAATTTGCACAGATTCTTCACGACATTGAAGCACGCTTTGCCGACCATGGTCGCAATTAAAACGCATCCCAGTCCAATCAGTCCTTTTTTATCACCGATGGGTATAAAAGTGTCATACAGTTTTTGATTAATAAACGGTATCAGCAGAGAAAGCGCTGTTCCGATTCCGACAAAGACCAGCATCCATACAAGATCGCTCTTCCATAAATCCTTCCAGGCAAATTTAAAAATATCCTTAAGGACAAGTTCCTTATCAGGGAAGGACCTGTTAAAGCTGTAGGCCGGATCCGATAATATCTTCCCGGCATTCTCCCGGGTAAGAGCCGCCAAAGTCTTCTGTTCCGGATCATAGATCAGATATTTTCCCGGCTTTTTCGGAATGACTGCAACCGGTTTATGATCCTGCCGGAAGCAGAGCAGGGCCCCGGCATCTTTATAAATCCACCCGTCATCAAGTGTAACCTTCCTGCACATAAAATGACTCATTCTGGCTACATCCTGAACGCTGAACCGATTTCCGCAATTCTGTTTAACCGCCTCGAAGGGCTCAATCTGAATATTCATATAACTGCAGATATAGGCGCAGGCATCATATAATCTATTCCCGCTCGCAGCCTGTATCTCAGCTCCTTTTATTTTTTTTCTTTTAAAAGGAGACATGATAAGGTCATGCGTCTGGACAAGAGTATCCTTTCTCTTTTCTTCAGAAGCAAAGATATTGCGCATTTCCCTAACAGCATTCATGTGATAGCATTCAACGATGCTCTCTTCAAAGCCGTAGATCTTATAGCCCGGTATGGACGCCCTCTCAATAAAAGAATCTTTGATTTCTTCAGGACAGCCTTCAATAACCGTAAATTCCGCTTTATCAAGTGCAACCAGCCCGAAATGCCATATAAAAAATCCGTCATCCGTCGTTTCTTCAAAGTTCAGTGCAGGAATAATATTCCCGGCTGATGTCTCACATAAGAACATCCGCCGTTCTTCTTTCTCCTTATGAAAGGGCACGACATAAACGAGTACGCTGCCGCTGACGATCTGGTAGCAATTGCCCGCATGCTCCGTATAATAAATTTTTCCGCCCTGAATCTGTATCCTATTTTCATCACTCATAAGTATTCCCGACCTCTCCCGCAACTTTGTTACAGATTTTTAATCAGTTTTGAATACGGGCCTTCAATATCCTTCAGTTCATCATGGGAACCTCTCTGAACAATTTTTCCGTACTGCATGACAATAATCTCGTCACAATCCCGAATAGCCGATAATCGATGCGCTACGATAATGCAGGTACAGCCTCTTCTTTTTATATTATCCACGATTTGTTTCTCAACAATCGGATCCAGGGCACTGGTCGCCTCATCCATGATCAGAATCGACGGATTTGAAACAAGCGCCCGCGCAATTTCCAGTCTCTGCCTCTGTCCGCCCGATAAGTTACTGCCGTTTTCTGATAAAACCGCATCGTAAGCCCCCGGCATCTTCGTGATCGTTTCGTGTATGCATGCATCTTTAGCAGCTTCAATGATGTCGCGTTCCATTATGGAAGAATTCCACATGGTCAGATTATCCCGGATCGTGCCTGCAAACAAAGTAATCTTCTGACTTACGGTTGATATACTGGCATATAGTATTTCCGGCGGAATCTTGGAAACCGGTATTCCGTCAAATAAAATTTCTCCGCCCCACGGCTGGTACAGACCGCTGATCATTTTTGCAACAGTCGATTTACCGCTTCCTGAAGCCCCGACAAAAGCAATCGAATTTCCGCTTAAAAGTTTAAAATGGAAATTTTCCACCAGGGCAGGCTTCATGATGTTGTATCCGAACGAAATATCTTTAAGTTCAACCTCTCCCTGTAATTTCTGATCCATTTCGACATATTCAGCCGACTGTGAATACTTTTTATCAAGTTCATAATGTTCAATATCTTCAACGCGCCTCATATCCGCCTTAACTGTCTGGATTTGCTGAATCATACTGACAAGTTCCTGAACAGGTGCAATAAATGAAGTCATAAGCGCTGAAAATGCAATCAATGACCCGCTTGTCATTTCCCCGTTGATAATCATGATGCCGCCGATAAGAATAAGTACCACACTGATGATCTGATTCGTCGCTTCCGGTATAGCTGCCAGAACCTGCTGAAACATAGCCATGTTCTGTTCTGTTTCAGCACTTTTTGCATGAAACCCCGATAAACGGGCAATGTATTCATTCTCTGACCCGGATGCTTTTAATGTCTCAAAAAGACTGATTCCTGCAAAAAGCGTACCGACCATCGCGCCTCTGTCCTGCTGCAGCTTCATTGACTTTTCACCCATAACGCTGGAGGACATAAAAATCAAAATAAGGTTTACAGCAATCCCGGCAACACCAATTAACGTCAGCAGCGGACTGTACATCAGGAGCAGCACTAAATAGAAGGCTGCGACGAATATATTCAGTATCGATTCCGCCAGTTCCCCTGCCAGGAATATGCTGACATTATTGTTATTTTCAACACGCTGGGATAGGTCTCCCGCATGCCTCTGATCAAAGAAACTGATCGGAAGCCTGAACATATGATTTATAAAAAAGAAGGCAGAAGTAAGCGATAATTTTAATTCCAGCTTCTGCAGGACAACTGACCGGTACCAGGTCAGCGCCGCCTGAAATAATACCGTCCCGATCATCGCCAGAAGAAGGCCGTTAAGCCATTTCGTATTTCCGTGCAATAGAATATCATCAATAAAGACCTGGGAAAATGCAGGTATCGCCAAACCAGGCAGCACCAGACAGAGCCCCATAAGCACGAGCCCGATCAGCGGAGACTGCTGTCCCCGGAGTCTGTTCCGGATAAATGTCAATAAAGAGCTTTTCTGTCTGGAACGCACAAATTCCTTTGTCGGCTGAAACGTTAAAACAACGCCGGTAAAACATTTATCAATATCTTCAACCGTTAATTTCCGCCTTCCCATCGCCGGGTCATTCAGATACGGGCTGCCTCCCTTTATTCCTTCCCAGACCACAAAATGATTAAAATTCCAATGCAGAATACACGGTGGCTTCAGCGCAAATAATTCCTTCAGTCCCTTCCGGTAGCCATGCACTTCCATGCCGTACTTTCTCCCGGCAGCCATAATATTCTTTGCGTTTACCCCGTCACGCGACACGCCCGTTTCAATTCTTAATTTCTCCAGGGATTCTTCACGGCCATAATATGCAAGAACCATTGCAAGAGAGGCTGCGCCGCACTCTGTTGCTTCCATCTGGTAGACCGTGGGTGTTTTAACATAATTATTTTTTAATCTTTCTTTATCCTTATGCATCATACCCTCACCCGGCCGCTTCTTCTTCATCGCTTCCGTTAAATATGCTCTTCAGCAGCGGAATAACCATTTCTATAGGATGCTTTGTATCCGTAACAATTTCAGCGGACAGGATTGTGTCGTTACTGACGGCAATATCAGCACCTTTCCTGCTTGACCACCAGAATCCGCTGACTGTATTGCTGTCCTTGCGGATGTTGCAGTAAACCGACATTACAGGCCCGGATTTCGTAAAGTAGCTCGTCAGCGTTTCATTTCCGAGAATACTGTTAATGGAACTGGAACTTGAAGAAAATGAATCGACATAAGTGACAGTTCCTTCCATGTGTCCGTATTCCTGTTCGTCATAAGTCGTCGGATGTATTTTAACTGTCATTCCCTCCGTAATTTTTTTTCCTTTGGAAAGGGACACAAACAGGATGATATTGCTTTCAACACTGCTGCTATCGTCGGCAATTCTTACAAGTTCCGTACCGGTCGCAGCAAGCGCGCCTTCGCTTGCTACAATTTCTGTAACCGTACCGCTTTTTGAAGCTGCGATAGTCGACTTTTCCAATGTTCTCTGCGCTTCCGCTATTGCTGCGTCAATCGTCGCGATGTCCGCTTCCTTTGTATCCTGGAACTGCTGCTGCAGCAGCGCTTTCTGCGTATCATAGTTCATCTGGTCCGCTTCTATCTGCGCCTTTATGCTCTGGACCTGTGATTTCAATGACAGCAGCGTGGAATTAGCCGTATTATAATTTGTCGAAGCCACACTGTATTCTGTTGAAAGTTTCTGCTGCTCTACTGAAAGATCGGTCTGGGACTGCAGGGTATTCTCATATGCCGCAAGCGCATCATTGTAAACACTCTCCGCATCATTCAGATCTACTGTTGTCTGATACAGCTGACTTGCATAACCTACAAGTGTCGACCAGGTAGATGCCGCGGAAGGTTCAACAGAATCTGTATACGCGGATCCTGCTGCCGAAGCAATCCGGGCACAGGCATTGTCAAAAGCGGTCATTATGTCCGGGACTTCTCCGGAATAAACCGCAATTCCAAGATTATTAATATTATCATCTAAATTGGAAATCGCATCGGAAATTGCCTGTCCTGCTTCATTAAGGGTCCCGACGGGGTCATCAATACCAGTTTCGGTTTTTACCGACTCAAGAACCGCCGCGTTTGTATTCAGCATAGTTCTTACGCTGTCAATTATTTTTTTATAACTTGTAAGGGAATTTAAATATGAGGACTGAGCGGACTTATAGTAGGACAATTTCGTCTTATAATCTGTCTGTTTCTCAGAGTAATCTAACTGCACAGAATTATCCGTACCCTGAAGAGAAGCAATATAGGATGCTTTAGCATTGTCCATGGCCTCTTTCAATTTCGAAGTCTCGTCCAATTTTGCATTATACTGCTCTTCCCAGGAGGATAACGACGTATTATCCAGGGACAGCTGATTTGCCAATTGTCCGATTTGGGATTTTATGTTTATCAGATTCTGAGTATCAGAATTTGATATGTCATCCGTGCTGTCCATTGTTATATCTGACAGTTTTGCTTTTCTTTCGTTATAATCCTTTAAAACACTCGCCGTATCCTGATCTTCAATGACTGCCACCTGCTGATTTTCCGTCACGTGGTCTCCCACAGCGACATTGATCTCTGAAATAATACCGGTGGATTGTGCATAAACGGAATATACATTTGTATTCTTCGTATAAATACCGGACGACTTGATATTCTCAGGTATCTCTCCGACACATGCCCATATGAGAACTGCAAGAATGGCCGCTCCGCATCCGATCATGCTGATCCAGAAGGAAGACGATACAACCGGTATCATCCGATCCAACTTTTCCGGTGACGATAATTGGTCTAAAACCGAATCCCGAAATATAGAAGCCATAAATGTTTAACCTCCTGATCCGCTTACTCTTTCCTTATGCCGCAATTCCATTCAGCGCAGTATCTCAGCCACCCCCGTCCGGTTACTAACGTCTTATGATATTTGTTATCTATTCAATCGTTAAAATGTCGGAAAAGCCGGTTACATCAAAGACGTCTTTAATGTCATCATTCGCGTTGACAATGACCATCGTCCCCTGTTTGTTCATTTTTTTCTGCGTCGATAAAAGCACACGAAGCCCTGCGCTTGATATATACTCGAGCTTTTCAAAATCAAAAGTCAGATCCTGAGTGTCCCCGAGTTTTTCCTTAAGCTCACTTTCCAGTGACGGTGATGTCGTTGTGTCCAGCCTTCCTTCCAGAGCCACCGTCATCGCACTGTCCTCTTTTGAAACCGTAATATTCATCTCTGCCTCCCGCTCTTTCATTTATTTATAAACTGACAATTCCTCATCTTCAGCATCCATGTCGTAAAAAGAGGGAGGATGCCGCATCATCTCTTTAAGCTTTCTCGTCTTTCCATCCACTGCAGGTTCTTTCTTTTGCTGATCCTGCGTACCGGCACCATTTTCCGGTATTCCGAAAGCGTTATCCTGCTGCCCGTCCTGTTCGTCTCTCTCCGGATCGGGACATCCGGCCCTTGCTGTATCTTCCTGTCTGTCTCTCTCCGGTTGGGGACGTCTGTCTCTTCCTGTATCTTCCTTCATGACTTTCTCCGGATCGTTCCGCTGAACTTTCTCTATGGCGTTTAATTGGCTTTTTTCTGCATCGTTCTGCATAGAAATTTCCTCACGGATTTGCTGTTGTTGATTTCATCAATGACGCGTTGTCCTCATTCAGCCGCCTTTATCCGTCAACTCACCGCTGCAAGTTGCAGCCTACAGATTAATATTATTCCTTATTAATCCGCTGCGGTTTGCCATTTGTCCCGCAATTTTACCTTTCGTCCCTTCATCTTTCGATTCACTCAAAAAGATGCTATACTGTGTTAAAAGGGATACAAACCTACAGCGCTGCTACTCATCCTGCACATGTTTTTACTGCAGATTTAAAAAGCGTCGGATAGTCCGCTCTGCTTTCTATTCGCGCAAAAACAGCCGTCCGTGTGAACGGCTGTTCACTTTTAATTTTTTCATGAGGCGGTGTATGACGGCAAATATCATTTTTCTGTTTCAGCATTTTTGCGGTTTCCTGCTGCAGCTGGTGCCCTCCTTCGTACTGCTGATCGTGCCTTTCGGAAGAAGCAGCTGCCGCATCCGATATAAATATATGTTTTTCCTTTTAATAACAGGACTCTTTTTGGCAGCGGCAGGCTTTTCCTTCCTGTTGCTGTTTTTCCGCGGAAATTATGCCGGCTCGCTTGCTGCCGCTGATATTTATATGGGACTTTCCATCGTGTGCTGCGCGGTTCTTTTCTTCTTCTTAAACACAGAACCTTTTCAGCATAAGTTGATAACTGTATGCCTGAGCTGTGCCTATGGAATCACTTCTTACTTCGGTACAAACCTGCTGATACACGCAGCGCCTATATCCGCATTTTTTGTTTCGGAATATCAGGTGTACGACCCACTGACTATTTTTTATTATGCTGTATTTTCGGTACTGACGCTTCCGGTCTGTATTCGGTTCGAGCACAGAACCATGCGGAACTATTTTGAAAATACGACACCGGTTTATCTAAAACGCCACTGCTTCATCCTGGCAATTCTGACAATGAGCTATTTCGCCGTTTTGGTCTTTATGGATCTTTATGCCGCTTCCCTGGACAGCCGTCCGGAGATCATGCCTATGCAGTTAATGTGTTTTATTTTCTCGACAATATGCCTCATCATTGTCTACTGGCTTCTCTTCCAGGAATCCCGTCAGATCCGGCGGCAGGAAGAAATGGAAAAACTTGTGCTCATACAGCAGCTGCAGTATAAAACTCTGAAAAATGAAATCGACAGCACACACCGCGCCCGCCATGACATGCGCCATATGTACCGTACGATTGCCGAACTGATTGACGAAGGAAAAGAAGAAGATATAAAAAAGATCCTGACTGAGGGAGATGTTTATATTTCCGGCCTTGAAACCAAATTTTTCTGCAAAGAGCCGGCCGTGAATGCCCTGCTGCAGTACTATTACGCACAGGCTATTGAAAAAAATATATCCATCCGGATTTCAGCCCGTCTGGATCAGATGCTTTACTTTAATGTTGTGGATATTGTACTGATGCTCGGAAATATGCTGGAAAATGCTATCCGAAGCTGTATGATCGCTGAAGACACGCGTTTTATAGAATTGGTAATCAGTTTTGTCGGAAATAAGCTGGCTATTTATATGGAAAATTCCTGCACAAACGTTCATTTCAACACTTCCGGAAGATCGGAGTCCGGGAAATGGCTGCCCGCCTCTTCCTTCCTTTCGACAAAGCAGAA